>CADCWC010000453.1 GCA_902806305.1 uncultured Thermoleophilia bacterium
ACGGACACGTCGAACGTGCCGCCGCCCAGGTCGAAGACGAGGATCGTCTGGTCGGTCTCCTTGTCGAGGCCGTAGGCCAGCGAGGCCGCGGTGGGCTCGTTGATGATGCGCTTGACGTCGAGGCCGGCGATGCGGCCGGCGTCCTTGGTCGCCTGACGCTGGTCGTCGTTGAAGTACGCGGGCACGGTGATCACCGCGGAGTCGACGGACTCGCCGAGGTAGGCCTCGGCGTCGGCCTTGAGCTTGGCGAGGGTCATCGCGGAGATCTCGGGCGGGGAGTACTGCTTGCCCTGGGCCTCGACGCGAGCGTCGCCGTTGGGGCCGGAGACGACCTTGTACGGGACGATGGACTCCTCCTCGCGCACCTCGGCCTCCTTGCGGCCCATGAAGCGCTTGATGGAGAAGATCGTGTTCTGCGGGTTCGTGACGGCCTGCCGCTTGGCGACGGTGCCGACCAGGCGCTCGCCGCTCTGCGTGAACGCGACGACGGACGGGGTGGTGCGACCACCCTCGGCGTTCTCGATCACGGTAGGCTCGCCGCCTTCGAGGACGGCCATGCACGAGTTCGTCGTGCCGAGGTCGATGCCGATGGTCTTTGCCATGGGTCTGGGTGGCTCCTTGTCTCGGGGTGCGGAATACCCCGACGGGAAATCTCAGTCGGGCTGAAGCAGATCTTAGCGCGTTCGCGCGATGGGGCCAGGGTCATTCGACGGGTGAGGAAACCCACCTTCCCGTGAAAGTGCTGTTGCAGTACGCGCGTCAGCTGGACGACCCACTAGGTTTCCGCGCCGTGCCCATAACCCAAGCCCTGGACCAGGCGGAGATCGCCCTCGTCCGGACGATCAACACGGAGCGCGCGCGGCGCGGGCTGCGCACCCTGCGGCCCTCCCGCAAGCTCTCGCGGACGGCCGACCGCCACACCGCGGACATGCTCCGCCGGGGACGGCTCGACCACACCTCGGGGAACGGGACGGTGTTCACCTCCCGGCTGCGGGCGGTCGTCTCGTGGACGCGGCTGGGCGAGGTGCTGGCCTGGACGCCACACGGGAGGACCGGGGCGCGGACCGTGGTGAAGCTGTGGCTCGCCTCTCCGCCGCACCGCTCGCAGATCCTCTCCCGCTCCTACCGCAGGATCGGCGTCGGCCGCCGGCGGGGCTGGATGCAGGGCGCCCGCGGGGTCGCGTTCACGGTGGACCTGGCGTCGCACCGCTAGGGCGCGCGCTCAGGTCGACGAGAAGGCGAGGTCAGGGAGCGACGTCCTCCCGCACCACCCGCAGCCCGCGCGCCTCGTAGTTGGCCAGCGCGTGCGGGCCGTCGAGGGAGCACGTGTGGACCCAGACCCGGGGCGCCAGCGCGAAGCCGCGGCGCAGGGCGGCGGTGAGCAGGTGGCCGCCCAGGCCGCGTCCCGTGGCCTCGGGCAGGAGGCCGAAGATCGCGATCTCGGCTTCTCCGGGCCCGGGGTCGAGCTCGAAGAGCCCGGCCACCCGGCCGTCCAGCACGCCGACCCACGTCTCCACCCGCGCGGCCCAGGCCGCCCACTCCCCCGGGCTCCACGCGAGCCGGTCCGTCCACGCGTAGTCCGCGCCGACGCGCCGGTAGAGGTCCTCGTTGACCGCGGGATCGCGGCGGGACTCCACCGCGAACCCCGCGGGCGCGGGCCGCGAAGGCGGCCGGATGCCCGCCGGGTCGTCGAGCGCCAGGGTCCAGGTGGTCACTGCCATGTCGCGACTCCCTCTCGCGGGCACATGCGCGCCAGCGCGCAGCCCGAGCAGCGCGGGCGCGCCGCGACGCATGTGCGCCGGCCGTGGCGCAGGAGGTTGACGTGCAGCTCGAGCTCGGCGCCGCGCGGGGTCAGCGCGAGCATCGCGTCGTGGAGCTCCTCGAAGCCCGCGCCCGGGCGCAGCAGCCCGAGACGGGTGGCCACGCGCGAGACGTGGGTGTCCACGGGGACGTCCCGGCGCCCGAAGGCGAACAGGAGCACGCACGCCGCGGTCTTGCGGCCGATCCCGGGCAGCGCGAGCAGCGCCGCGCGCGCCTCGTCCACGGGTGCCGCCCGCATCCAGCCCAGGTCGAGCGGCTCCCCGACGGCCCGCAGGATCTCCTGGATCCGCCGTGACTTCTGCACGTGCAGGCCGCCGGGCTGGATGGCGCGCTCGACGGCCTCCACGGGGGCGTCGCGGACGGCCTCCCAGCTCGGCAGGCGCTCGCGCAGGCGCAGGAAGGCCACGTCGCGGTTGCGGTCGTTCGTGCTCTGGGACAGGACGGTGAGGACGAGCTCGCCGAGGCCGTCGCCGTGCGCGGCTGCGACGGGGACGCCGTAGACCTCGGCCAGGCGCCGGCGCACCGCCCGGACGCGGCGGCCTGCCGGGGGGATCCACGCACGCCGGGCGGCCGAGGACGGGCTCATCCGCACTGCAGTCTGCCGCAGGACCCCCGACCGCCGGCATCCGTACCCTCGGGCGGATGCCCGCCGTGCGAGCACGCGAGGAGGAGCTCGACGGCCGGCCCGTCCTCGTGCGGGAGGCCGACGCAACGACCGCCGACCCGGTGGTGTACGTCCATGGTGTCCCCACCTCGTCGGCGGACTGGATCCCGTTCCTGGAGCGCACGGGCGGCCTGGCGCCGGACCTCCCCGGCTTCGGGCGGTCGGGCAAGCGGGCCTCCGACGCCTACACCATGGCGCGCTACGACGGGTGGCTGGAGTCCTTCCTCGACCACCGCGGCATCGGGCTCTTCTCGCTCGTGGTCCACGACTGGGGCGCGGTGGGGCTGCTGACCGCCATGCGGATGGCCGATCGCGTCCGGCGGCTCGTGATCATGAACGCCGCCCCGCTCCTGCCGGGCTACCGCTGGCACCGGATCGCGCGCGCGTGGCGGACGCCCGTGCTCGGCGAGCTCGCCATGGGCCTGATCTCCCGGCGCACGCTGTCGCTCCTGTCGCGCGAGGCCAACGTCGCGCCGGGGCCGCTTCCGCGCCCAATGCTCGACGAGGTGGCGCGGGACTTCGACCAGGGCACCCAGCGGGCGATCCTGGCGCTGTACCGCTCCGCTCCTCCCGAGGCCCTCGCCGCGGCGGGGCGCGACCTGCACCGCCTGACCTGCCCGGCGCTCGTCGTCTGGGGCGACCGCGACCCGTACATCCCGGCGCACTTCGCCGACCGCTACGCCGCCGCGCTCGGCGGCCCGGCCGAGGTGGTGCACCTGCCGGACGCCGGCCACTGGCCGTGGCTGGACCGCCCGGACGTCGTCGGCACCGTCGCGGGATTCCTCGCGGCATGAGCGCCCTCGCCCCGCCGGCGGGCCGGCTCGCCGGCCGGCTCGCGCGCACGCCCGCATGGGTCCTGGCCGCCGTCCTGGCCGCCGGGTACCTGGTGGTGGCCCCGCCGAGCGCCGACCTCGCGGCCCAGACCTACCGCGTCGAGCTCTTCCGGCAGGTCGGGTTCTCCCTGTGGGACAACGGCTGGTACGCCGGCCACCACGTCCCGGGGTACTCCCTGCTGTTCCCGCCGCTCGGGGCGCTGCTCGGGGTCCGCGTCGCCGGCGCCGTCGCCGCGGTGGCGGCCGCGTGGGCCTTCGAGCGCCTCACCGTCCCGCACTTCGGCGCGGCGGGGGCCCGCGTGGGCTCGTTGTGGTTCGGCCTCGGGACGGGCGCGCTCCTGGTCGCCGGGCGGCTGACCTTCGCGCTCGGCGTCGCGCTCGCCGTGGGCGCGGCGTGGGCGGC
>CADCWC010000454.1 GCA_902806305.1 uncultured Thermoleophilia bacterium
ACGTGGCGAGCTCGGGCGTGTACCCGCAGTACCAGGCGTCGACCGAGCGGTCCGTGGTGCCCGTCTTGCCGGCCTGCGGGCGCCCGTCGGACGTCCGCGCCCGCGTGCCGGTACCCATCGTGGCGTTGTCCGAGAGGATGCGATTGACCTCGTAGGCGACGCCGGCTCCGAGCGTCCGGTAGGCCTTGGTGCTGTACTTGGCGAGCACCGTCCTCCGACCGCGGCTGATCTGGGTCATGATCCGCGGCTGCCGGTAGACGCCGTTCGCGGCCAGCGTGGCGTAGGCGCTCGTCAGCTCGAGCGGGGTGACGTCCTCCGCGCCCAGCGTCAGCGAGACGACCTCGTCGAGCTTCGACCGGATGCCGAGCCGCTCGGCCATGTTCCTGATCTTGTCGGCGCCCACGTCGATGGCGAGCTGCGCGTAGACCGTGTTGTCCGAGGCCAGCGTGGCGTTGTAGAGCGTCACCGGGCCGCCCGCGGGCGACTCGTCGGCGGTGTTCACGTCCCACCCGCCGAACGGGCAGCCGACGTCCGCGTCGTCCGGGTAGTCGCAGATGAACCGCTTGGAGACGTAGCGGGTGGACTGCGGATTGATGCCCATCTCGATCGCCGCCGCGAGCGTCATCGGCTTGAACGTCGAGCCCGGCTGCCGCTTGCCCTGCGTGGCGAGGTTGTACTGGGCCTTGTCGAAGCGCTGCGTCGAGGCCAGGGCCAGGATGTCGCCCGTCTTCGGGTCGATCGTGACGACCGCGGCGGCCGGGTCCCCGGGGTTGTGGAGCACGGCGCGCATGGCGCGCTCGGCCTGGCGCTGGAGCGCGAGGTCGATGGTGGTGCGGACCCAGAGGCCGCCCTCCCGCACCTTGGCCGCGCCGAACTTCTTGTCCTTGTCGAGCAGGCTCGTCACGTAGGAGACGACGAACGGCTCGCGGTCGCGGCCGTAGGCCCGCGGGTTCGGCTTCAGCTGCAGGGGGGCCGACCGTGCCCGCCGCCACTGGGCGTCCGTGATCTTCCGGGTGGAGCGCATCGCGTCGAGCACCTCGTTCCGGCGGCGGCGCGCGCGCTCCGGGTGCGACAACGGGTCGTAGGCGGAGGGGAGCTGGGCCAGGCCCGCGATCAGCGCCGCCTGCGGGAGCGTCACGCTCTTCGCCGTCCGGCTGAAGTAGACCCGGGCGGCGGCCTCGACGCCGTACGCGTTCCGTCCGTAGAAGATCGTGTTCAGGTACTGCTCGAGGATCTTCTCCTTCGGCGTCTCCTTCTCGAGCTGGATCGCGAGCCAGGCCTCCTTGATCTTGCGGTCGAAGGTGCGCTCCTTCGTGATGTAGCGCTGCGAGATCAGCTGCATCGTCAGCGTCGAGGCGCCCTCGCGGATCTCGCCCGCGCTGATGTCCTTCCAGGCCGCGCGGCCGATGCCCTCGTAGTCGACGCCGCGGTGCTCGTAGAAGCGCCGGTCCTCGATCGCCACGGTGGCGTCGCGCAGGAAGGGCGAGATCCTCCGGAGCGGCACGGCGGTGCGGTTGCGGTCGTTGGCGATCACCTCGAGCCGGGTGCCGTCGCGGGCGAACACGACCGAGTTCTCGTTCAGCACGGAGGGGCGGTAGTCCTCGAGCCGGGGCAGTGTCCGCGTGTAGTCGGCCGCCGCGAGCAGCGTGACGGCGGCGACCGCGCCGATCGCCGCCATGAGGACGAGCAGCGCGACGACCACGGTCGTGCGCCGCCGGGTCCTGCTTCGCCGTCGGCCGGAGCGCTTGCGGCGGGAGGGCCCGTGCCCGAGGCCGTCAGGCATCGGCCGCCCCCGAGGCCAGCAGATGCTCGCTCGCGAGCCGCATCGCGCCCCGCTCGCGGAGGCTTGCGGCCGCCTCGTCGACGTCGCACGTGGCACCGACCCAGAGCGTCACGGTGATCGTGGCGCCCGCAGCGGCCACCTCCGTGACCCGGACGAGTGGCGTCCGATCGGTGGCGCCGTCGGTGGCGAGCGCCTCCTCGAGGAGGACGGCCCGGACGCGCGGCAGGTCCGCGTCGGGGGCTGCGGGCAACGTCACCGTGACGACGCGCGCGTCGTCGGCGCCGATCGTGGCGTTGACGATGGCCTGCGTCACGAGCGACTCGTTCGGCAGGAAGACGCGGCGGCCGTCATCCGTCCGCAGCACCGTGTGGGCGATCCGGATCTCCTCGACGACGCCGGTCTCGCCGGCCACGGTCACGCGGTCCCCGAGCCGATACGGCTGCGTGAAGGCCAGCTGGAGCCCGGCGGCGAGGTTCGCGAGCGGCGTCCGCACCGCCAGGCCGACGACGAGGGCGATCACGGCGCCCGAGGCCATGACCGTCCCGGCCAGCCGGCGCGTGTCGTCGAAGGCGAGCAGCACGCTGAAGAGCGCCATGGCCACGATGACCGAGATCAGCACGCGCTTCGCGATGCGGTAGCGCGTGCGGATCGTGGCGGGATCGCCCGGGAAGCGCTGCAGGATCAGCTGCTCCCGCCGCCGCAGGATGCGGTCGATGACCCCGGCCGCGACCAGCGTGATGACGATCACGACGGCCGCCTCGATCAGCGTGTCTCTCTGGGCGTCGGTGAGGTCCATGGGTGGGGAGGCGAGAGGGCCCGAGGCGCGTCGCGGCCGGCGGGTCCGCGCCCCGCCGGGAGGAGTTCCGCGCGGCCGCGCCGTTCCCTCCGGAGCGCAGGAGGCACGGGGACCTCTCCTATGATACCGGGGTGCGGCGCCCGTCTCCCGTGACGATCCTCCTGGTCCTCGCGGTCTCGGTGGCTCCGGGGTGCGGGCGCAAGAGCGAGCCGCTCGGCGAGCGTGCCGAGCGCTATCCGCTCACCACTCCGGACAGCTCCGGCCGGCCCGTCACGATCCCGGCGCGACCGGAGGCGGTCGTGACGACCGACGCGGCGGCGGGCACGGTCCTGGCCGCCCTGGAGCCGCCGGCCGCGGTGCGGGCGCTGCCCGACGCGGGCGCCGACGAGCTCGCGACCGTCGACGCCGACCTGCTCGTCGTCGGCGACCGGGCGAGCTCGCCGCAGACGTCCACGCCCGTCTTCCGCTACGGCGCGCCCCGCTTCGACGACCTGCCGGACGCCGTCTCCCGCTTGGCGCTGGCCGTCGGCCGGGGGCCTGAGGGGGTCCGCCTCGCGGCGGACCTGGCCCGCCGGCTCGAGGCCGTGCGGGAGCGCGGCGCGGCCGCCCCGAAGGTGCGCGTGTTCATCGACGCCGGGGCGCTCCAGACCGTGGACGTGAACCGCCCGCTCGCCCGGGCGGTGCAGCTCGCCGGGGGCACGCTCATCCGCACGAGCCCCGGGCCGGTCTCGCTCGTGCGCCTGCGCCGCTTCGACCCCCAGGTCTGGCTCGTGCTCCCCGCGAGCGGCACGCGGCTCGATCGGCCCCGGCGCCGTCCGGACACCAAGGGCATCGCGGCCGTCCGGACCGGCCGGGTCCTGCCGGCCAACGAGGTCGACTACGCGCCGAGCCTCGCGCTGCCGGCGCGCCTCGACGCGCTCATCGACCTCCTGCACCGCCCGGCGTCGTGAGCGCGCCGGCCGGGCGAGCGGTGCCGACGGAGCTCGCGGCGGACGACGTCGAGGCCGTGGCGCTCGACGCGCTCGGCACGCTCGTGCGGCTCGAGGATCCGGCCCCGCGCCTGCAGGCGTCGCTCGCCGCCCGGCTCGGCCGGGACGTGCCGCTCGCGCGCTGCCGCACCGCGATGCGCGCCGAGATGCG
>CADCWC010000455.1 GCA_902806305.1 uncultured Thermoleophilia bacterium
CGCTCCAGGGTGCCCTGACCGACGTCGACGCGCTGCGCGACGCGCTCGGGGACGACGTCGGCTGCCTGCTCCTGCAGCAGCCGAACTTCCTCGGCGCCGTCGAGGACGCCCCGGCCCTGTGCGAGGCGGCAGGCGCGGCGGGCGGCCTGGCCGTGGTGTCCGCCGACCCGACGTCGCTCGGCCTGCTCGAGGCGCCCGGCGCCTACGGGGCCGACATCTGCGTCGGCGACGGCCAGGCGCTCGGCAACCACCCCCACTACGGCGGGCCGTCGTTCGGCTTCTTCGCGGCGCGCGAGTCGTTGATCCGGCGGATGCCGGGGCGGATCGTGGGCGAGACGACCGACGCCGACGGCCGGCGCGGGTTCGTGCTGACGCTCCAGACGCGCGAGCAGCACATCCGCCGCGAGAAGGCCACGTCGAACATCTGCACCAACCAGGCCCTGAACGCGCTCGGCGGCGTCGTCTACCTGTCGTGGCTCGGGCCGCGGGGCATCGCGGAGCTCGGCACCCAGTGCCTGTCGCGGGCCGAGTACCTGAAGGGCAGGCTGGCCGAGGTCGGCGCGGAGAGCGCCTTCCCGTCCCCGACGTTCAAGGAGTTCACCGTGCGGGTCGGACGCTCGGGCGACGAGGTCGTCCGCGCCTGCCGCGCGAAGGGCGTGCACCCGGGCTACGCGCTCGGCCGCGACTACCCGGAGCTCGACGACTGCCTGCTCGTGGCGGTGACCGAGAAACGCAGTCGTGCCGACCTCGACCGCCTGGCCGACGTCCTCGGGGAGGTGCTGTCGTGAGCCTCCTCGACGAGCCCCTGCACGAGCACCAGACGGTCTTCGAGCGCTCGGTGCCCGGGCGGGAGGCGTTCAACTTCCCGGCCCTCGACGTGCCCGTGGCCGACGCGGCGGCGCTCCTGCCGGACGCGCTCCGCAGGCAGGGGCGGCCGGCGCTGCCCGAGCTGTCCGAGCCGGAGCTGGTGCGCCACTACGTGCGCCTCTCGCAGCTCAACTACTCGATCGACACGCAGTTCTACCCGCTCGGCTCGTGCACGATGAAGTACAACCCGAAGGTCAACGAGAAGGCCGCGGCGCTGCCCGGCTTCGCCTCGCTGCACCCGCTCCAGGACGACGAGGGGGCGCAGGGCACGCTCGAGCTGCTGCACCGCCTGCAGGGCTACCTCGGGGCCGTGGTCGGGCTGCCGCACGTCACGCTCCAGCCCGCGGCGGGCGCGCAGGGCGAGCTCTGCGGGCTGCTCCTGATGCGGGCCTACTTCGCGGCCCAGGGCAGGCAGCGGCGGACGGTCGTCATCCCCGACTCGGCGCACGGCACGAACCCGGCGTCGGTGGCGATGGCGGGCTACGAGGTCGTCCGCGTGCGCACGAACGCGCGCGGCGACGTCGACCTCGACGACCTGCGCTCGAAGGTCGACGAGGACACCGCCGGGCTGATGCTGACGAACCCGTCCACGCTCGGGCTGTACGAGGAGTCGATCGACGAGATCGCGGCGCTGTTCCACGGCGTCGGCGCGCTGCTCTACTACGACGGCGCGAACCTGAACGCGGTGGTGGGCCGCTCGCGGCCGGGCGACATGGGCTTCGACATCGTCCACTACAACACCCACAAGACGTTCTCGACGCCGCACGGCGGCGGTGGCCCGGGCGCCGGTCCGGTCGGGGTGACGGACGCGCTCGCGCCGTTCCTGCCCGCGCCGATCGTCGGGCGCCGCGAGGACGGCACGTTCTTCCTCGACCACGACCGGCCGCAGTCGATCGGCAGGCTGAAGGGCTTCCACGGCAACGTCGGGGTGCTGGTGCGCGCCTACGCCTTCATCCGCGCGCTGGGCGCGGAGGGCCTGCAGGACATGTCGGAGTCCGCCGTGCTGAACGCCAACTACCTCCGCGTGCAGCTCGAGGACGTCATGCACCTGCCCTACCCGCGGGTCTGCAAGCACGAGTTCGTGCTCTCGGGCAAGACGCTCCGGCGCGAGCACGGCGTGCGGGTCCTCGACATCGCCAAGCGGCTGATCGACTACGGGATCCACCCGCCGACGATCTACTTCCCGCTGCTCGTCGAGGAGGCGCTGATGATCGAGCCGACCGAGACGGAGTCGAAGGAGACGCTCGACCGCTTCGTGGAGGCGATGCGCGAGATCCTGCGCGAGGCGGCCGAGGAGCCCGACCTGCTCCACGACGCGCCGCACGTGGCACCGGTCCGCCGCCTCGACGAGGTCAAGGCGGCGAAATCGCCGATCCTGCGCGGGGGCGTCCGGACCGTCCGCTGACCCGCAGCTGGTGCGCCGTCCGGCGAGCAGGGGACACTGACGGCATGTCGCTGCCGAACCAGGTACCGCCCGTCGGGCGGCCGCGCGGGTGACCACGGTGAGCGACGCGCCTGCGCCCGTGACCGGACCGGGGCGCCGCCGACGCCGCGACGCCGTCGGGGGCGCGCTCCTGCGGGCCCGGGTCCTCGTGTCGTCGTACGCCTTCGTGGCCACGATCCTGGCCCTGCGCTTCGACGCGCTCGCGCCACGCGTGGTCTGCGCGGTCCTGGCCGTGTGGGGCTTCGTCGACGCGTGGTGGCTGACGCGGACGACGGCCCGCCGCGGGCTGCGACCGCTGACCGTCAAGGACGTCCGGGACGCAGGTCGCGAGGTCACCGCGTACCTGACGACGTACGTGTTCGTGCTGCTGGTCACGCCCGATCCGAGCGCCGGCGACGTCGCCGCGTACGCCGTCTTCGCCGTCGTGCTCGTCGTCGTGTCGCTGCGGAGCGACCTCGCGCACGTCAACCCGACGCTCTACCTGCTCGGCCGGCGGGTCGTGACGGTCACCGACGACGAGGATCGTGAGCGCTACCTGGTCTGCCGGCGACCGCCCGCCGTCGGCGAGCGGGTGCTGGTCGCCGCGTCGCTCGGCGTCCTTCAGCTGTCCGAGGCGCGCCCTGGAGCGGCCGATGGCGCGTAGCCCGGCCGAATGGGCCGCGCTCTCCGTCGGCGAGGACGTGGGACTGCTGCTCGGCTGGCGGCCGGGGCGCGACCGGCTGGAGGGTCGCCCGGTCGAGATCGCCGCCGACGTGCGGGACCTGCTGCGCGAGACGGCGCAGGAGAGCCTGGCCGAGCTCGGTCGGCGCGGCCGACGACCGCTGTCGGGCGTGCCCGCGCTGGAGCCGGGGGAGGAGTACCTGAGCGTCGAGCTGCCCGACCTCCGTCGGGTCGCCTCGACCGGCGACGCGGATGGTGGTCTGCCGGAGGCCGTCCCGCCGGACGGGGACGCCGACGCGACGGAGGTGGCGGCCGACCTGCTGCGGCTGATCGAGGCGGCGCGTCGCGATCCGGACTACCTGGAGCGCTCGCAGATCGCGGACGGGCACTTCCTGTTCCACGCTGTCACCGGCACCTTGTCGGACGGCGAGCCGGCGGCGTTCGTGCGGCAGACGAATCCGAAGCGCGGGCTCGAGACGGGACGCTTCGTGACCGCGTACCGCAACACGCTCAGCCGCGTCGACGACCCGGTGCTGGTCTTCGACGAGGACGTCGACCTGATCGTGACGCCAACCGAGATCGCGGTGCTGGGCCTGACCGCCTTCGACCGCCTGTTCGCCGATCTCGACCTGGCCGTGGCGCAGGTGCCGGCGAGCCTCGACCGCGTGGTCGAGGCCCTGCCGCTGGAGCTGCCCGAGACCGTGCGGGGGGTGATCGTCGACGCGACGCGCGGTCGCCGCTC
>CADCWC010000456.1 GCA_902806305.1 uncultured Thermoleophilia bacterium
TGGCCGACGAGCGCGGACTCGTACTCGGCCGGCCCCACGCGCTTGCCGGCCACGTTCAGCGTGTCGTCCGACCGGCCGTGCAGGAACCAGTTGCCGTCCTCGTCGACGGACGCCCAGTCGCCGTGGACCCAGACGTCCGGGAACCGTGACCAGTACGAGGCGAGGTAGCGCTCGGGATCGCCCCAGAGGCCCCGCGTCATCCCGGGCCAGGGCGCGCGGCAGACGAGCTCGCCGACGTCGCCGCGGACCGGCTGCCCGTCCGGACCGACCACGTCGACGGCCATGCCGAGCGCGGGCCGCCCCAGCGAGCACTCCGGGATCGGCAGGGAGACGTCGGCGGAGAGGAAGCAGGCCCCGACCTCCGTCCCGCCCGACAGGTTGACGATCGGCCGGCTGCCCCCGCCGACCTCGTCGAGCAGCCACCGGTACGGCGCCGGGTTCCACGGCTCGCCGGTCGAGCCGAAGGCGCGGAGACTGGAGAGGTCGGCCGCGGCCGCCCAGCCTGCGCCCGCGGGCTGGAGCGCCCGGACGAGCGTCGGCGAGACGCCCAGGAAGGCGATCCGGTGCCGCTCGACGAGCTTCCAGAGCCGCCCGGGATCGGGGACGTCCGGCGCGCCGTCGTAGAGCACGAGCGTGCCCGCGTTCGCGTGGGTGCCGACCGTGACCCACGGCCCCATGATCCAGCCCATGTCCGTGTACCAGAGGAGCGCATCGCCGTCGTGGACGTCCGCCTGGACGTGCACCTCGAGGGCGATCTTGGCCAGGAAGCCGGCGTGGACGTGGACGGCGCCCTTCGGCCGTCCCGTCGTCCCCGACGTGTAGGCGATCATCAGCGGATGCTCGGACGGGACGCTCGCGGCCCGGCGGTCGGGCGAGCCGGCGTCGCGGACGTCGGTCCAGGCACGGTCGCGACCCTCCTGCCACGGGACGTCGAGGCCGAGCTCCCGGTGCACGACCAGGTGCCGCACGTCAGGCGCGGCGGCGAGCGCCTCGTCCAGCGTGACCTTCACCGGCACGGGGCGCCCGCGACGCACGAACCCGTCGGCCGCGAGGACGGCGACCGCGCCGCTGTCCACGAGCCGCGTGGCGATCGCCGCCGCTGAGAAGCCCGAGAAGACCGGCACCACGACCGCGCCGAGGTGCGCGACGGCGTAGAAGCCGACGACCGCCTCGACGCCCAGCGGCATGACGAGCGCGACGCGGTCGCCCGCGCCGACGCCGAGGCCCGCCAGGCCGTCGGCCATCCGGGCCACCTCGGCGCGGAGCTCGGCGTAGGACAGGCGCCGGACCGCCCCGTCCTCCCGCTCGGCGACCACCGCCAGGCGTCCGGCGTGCGGGCCGTCGGCCTGGCGGTCGAGACAGGTGCGCGTCAGGTTCAGGCTGCCGCCGACGAACCATCGCGCCCACTGCGGACCGTCGGAGAGATCGCAGACCGCCTCGTAAGGGCGGTCGAACAGGAGGCCGAGGTGACGGACGACGGCGTCCCAGAACCACTCCGGGTCGTCCAGCGAGCGCTCGAGGAGCTCGGCATGACCGCTCAGGCCGTGCGCGCGGGCCAGGCGCGTCGAGGTGGCCGCCTCCACGGTCGACGCCGGTGGCGTCCAGACCGGCGGCGGTCCCTGGGCTCGATCACCCGTCATGCTGCGGCCTCAGGCCGAGCAGCCCGCGAGGAGCAGCGAGCCGGCGTCGTCGAGGAGGCGCTGGACGCGCGCCCGCGTGGCGCTGTAGGCGGTGCGGCCGCCCTCCTTGCGCGCGTCGAGCAGGTCCGCGTCGCGCAGCATGCGCACGTGGTTCGAGACGGTCGGCTGTGACAGCTCGAATCGCACGGCGAGCTCCGTGACCGAGAGCGGCTCGACCGCCAGCTGGGACAGGATGGCCACGCGGGTCGGGTCGGACAGCACCTTCAGGCGCCCGGAGATCTGCTCGGCCTGGGCCCGCAGCCGCTCGACCTCGTCGCCCTGCGGCAGCGCGACCGCGACGTGGACGAGTCCCGACAGCTCGACGATGTGGCCCCGTCCGCCGATGAACCAGCACGGCGAGAAGACCGCGGCGCCGCGTCGGACGCCGTCGGCGAAGAGGGCGTCCCAGGGCGGCTTGGTGGCGATGTGCCCGGACGGCAGCAGCGTCCGCGGATCGGCGCCGCCGCGGAGGCGCCCGCGCAGCGCCTCGCACGAGGCGAGCACGGCCTCCCGGCCCTCGGCGTCCCAGGCGGGGCGCACCGCCGCCCACGCATCGCGGAGCAGCGCCTCGAGCAGCCGACGGGCCTCGTCGTCGACACGGAGGCGCTCGAGGCGCTCCGCGATGTGGGCCCGCTCCTCCGGCTTCTCGGAGCTCAGACCGGGATCGGGGCCGCCCAGGCGGCTCGCCTCGTCGAGCGCGTCGAGAAACGCCTCGGCGCCGGCGTCGAGCAGCGTGCCGCTCCGCTGCGCGAGCACGAACACCTCCGTCGCGAGCGCCACGCCGTCCGACCAGAAGGCGTCGACGCGGGCGGCCAGCTCGGGGAACCGCTCGGGCAGCCGCGCCGCCGGACCGTCGAGGGGACCACGCTTGGAGCCCGCGAGATAGAGCAGCACCCAGACGAGCTCCGTGACGGCCGAGGGCTCGACCCGAACCGTCCCCGCCGGTCGGTCGTCATGGTCGAAGGGCATAGCTACACGACTATACCCCTCGACGACTTGGGGCGCGTGGAGCTGAGGTGCTTCTTGACAGGTATATAGCTACGTGGCAATATGCATATGACAGCCTATCGAGGAGCCGAAGCGATGCTCAGCAGTGACCTGGCCTATCAACTCTGGTACGAAGCCGAGACCCGGCAGCGCCGGCTCGAGACCCTGTACCTGCCGCACCGCGCGGCGCCCGTGCGCCGACGACGCCTGCCGCGGTTCGGGCGCCCCGTCGTCTGAGCCGCGCACCGGCGGCCCGGCTTCGGGTCGCCCCCGGGCGGGCGACTAGCATCCCTGCCGATGTCCCCGGAGGTGCTCGAGCCGTTCCTGCGCCGCCCCGGCGCCTGCGCCGTCCTGCTCGACGTCGACGGCACGCTGGCGCCGATCGCCGCGCATCCCGCCGCCGCCGCCGTCCCGCCCGAGACGCTCGCCCTGCTGACCCGGGCGGTGACACGCTTCGCGCTCGTCGGCTGCGTCTCCGGACGCCCGGCCCGCGACGTCGCGCGGCTCGTCCCCGTGCCGGGCGTCGTCGTGTCCGGGAACCACGGGCTCGAGCTGCTCGACGACGACGTCCTCCACACCGCGCCGGAGGTCGACCGCCACCTCGGCGACATCCGGGACCTGCTGCGCGCCCTCACACCGGTGGCGGCGGGGGCGGGCGCGTGGATCGAGGACAAGGGCGCGACGCTCGCGGTGCACTACCGGCAGGCGCCCGATCCGGCGTGGGCCCGGGCCGTGCTCGAGCTGGAGGGCGAGCCGCTCGTCGCCGAGCACGGCCTCGAGGCCCGCTTCGGGCGGATGGTGTTCGAGGTCCGACCGCCGGTCCCGATCGACAAGGGCTCGGCGGTGCGACGCATCCTGCGCGGGCGCCGCCTCGAGCGGTCGCTCTACGCGGGCGACGACCGCACCGACATCGACGCGTTCCGGGTCGTCGACGTGCCGGTGGCGGTGCGCTCCGCCGAGGCCCCGGCCGAGCTCGAGGACGCGGCCGCCGTCGTTGTCGACGGGGTCGAGGGCATGCGGGAGCTCCTCCGACGCCTCGTCGGCGA
>CADCWC010000457.1 GCA_902806305.1 uncultured Thermoleophilia bacterium
GCCGTCGTCGGCCTTCGCGACGCGCTCGGTGCGGCCGTGAACGATCCGCACGCCCTCGGTCTCGAGCGTCTCGGTCAGGATGCGGGAGACGTCCTCGTCCTCGCGCGAGGCGACGCCGGATCCCGCGACGATCGTGACCTCCGATCCGAAGCGTCGGAACATCTGGCCGAACTCCAGGCCGATGTAGCCCGCGCCCACGACGACGAGGTGCTCGGGCAGCTCCGTCAGCTGCAGCAGCTCGACCTCGGTCAGGGCGTCGACCGTGTCGAGGCCCGGCAGTGGCGGGACAGCGGCACGGGCTCCCAGGTTCAGGTAGACCCGTCCGGTGGTCAGCGTCCGCCCGCCCACCGTCACGCGGTGCCCGGCGCCGGTCGGATCCGTCGTGAGCGTCGCCTGGCCGTGGACCAGCTCGAGGGTCTCGACGCCCCCGAGCCAGTCGCCGAGCGCCTGGACCTGGTCCGCGATGACCCGATGCACCCGGGCGATCGCGGCGGGGAAGTCGACGGTCACCTCGCCGGTGTGGACGCCGTAGGCGGCCGCGCGCCGTGCCTGGTGGGCGACCGCTGCGCTGGCGCGCAGCGCCTTGGTGGGCTTGCAGCCGTGGTTCACGCAGGTCCCGCCGAGGCGCTCCATCTCGACCAGCGCCACGCGCTCGCCTCGCCCGGCGATCGCAGCGGCGACGGTCGGCGCGGCCTGGCCCGCACCGAGCACGACGGCCGAGTACACCTCCGCACCCGGTTCACGACCCACCGCGTCCCTGCGGACGGCGAGGTCGCCGCTCATGCGTCGGCTCCGCGCGCGCCTCGCTCGCTCGAGTTCCACCGTGTCGGTGACATACCGCTCCTCTTGCTGGTCGGTCGCTCGGCAGCGTCCACGATCGCGCGTCGCGCGCCCCGATCGCACCCGGGGGAGACCCCGGTCGAGGCCCTGGCCCCCGCTGCCGGAGGGAACGGTAAGGATGACGTGTCCCGCGGACGCGCGGCTGCGACGCCGTCCCACCGTCGCGTCGCGCGCTCGACCCTCGTCCGTGAGGGCCTCGCCGAGGGCAGTCCGACGACCCGGCCAGGGCATCGACCAGGGCGTCTGACGGGCGCGAGGCGCCGGCCGAGCGGCGACCGTGAGCCTGCTCGCAACGACCGACGGAACACCAGGAGCGGAGTGCCGACCGTGGACAGGGAACGCGAGGTGGCTCGCAACGGCGCGTGTGCGTCGTCGGGTGACCCGGAGGGCGGCCCCGCGTCGCGCCTGCGGTTGCGACCGAGGCGCGCGAGCACCATCCGGGACGGCTCCGCGTGATCACGTTCACGAACGTGTCCAAGCGGTTCCCCGACGGCACGCTCGCGGTCGGCGGCCTCACGCTCGAGCTCCGCAGCGGCGAGATCACCGTGCTGCTCGGCTCGTCCGGGAGCGGCAAGACGACGGCGCTGCGGATGATCAACCGGCTGATCGAGCCGACGAGCGGCACGATCGAGCTCGACGGGCAGGACGTCGGCTCGATCCCCGTCCACGAGCTGCGGCGCGGCATCGGCTACGTGATCCAGCAGGGCGGCCTGTTCCCGCACCGGACGGTGGCGGAGAACATCGCCACCGTCCCACGTCTCCTGGGCTGGGATCGCCGGCGCAGGCGGGAACGCTCGCTCGAGCTGCTCGAGCTTGTCGGGCTCGAGCCGTCCACCGCGGACCGGTACCCGGGGCAGCTCTCGGGGGGCCAGCAGCAGCGGGTCGGAGTGGCGCGTGCGCTCGCCGCCGATCCCCCGGTGCTGCTGATGGACGAGCCGTTCGGCGCCGTCGACCCGGTCAGGCGTGGCGCGCTGCAGCGGGAGTTCCGGCGGCTCCAGCGCGAGCTCCGCAAGACCGTCGTCTTCGTCACCCATGACGTCGACGAGGCGATCCTCCTGGGCGACAGGATCGCGATCATGCGCCAGGGCGGCGAGGTGGCCCAGTTCGGGCCGGCCGAGGCCCTGCTGGCCCAGCCTGCGGACGACTTCGTGGCCTCGTTCATCGGCGGCACGCGCGGCCTCAAGCTGCTGTCGCTGCGCTCCGCCGCCGACGTGCCGGTCGTCGCCGTCGGTCCGGACGGGATCGCGGGTTGGGGCCTCGTGACCGATGCGGACGGGCGACCGCGGACATGGATGCGAGTCGGCGGCGGGGGGGCCGCGAGTCCGGTCGAGCCGGTCGGCCCCAGGGGGTCCCTCCGCGACCTCCTCGACTCCGCGCTCGCCTCGCCGGCCCGTGCCGCCGTGCGGGTCGACGGGGAGGGCGTGCTCGTCGGCGCCGTGCCCTTCGCGTCGCTCGAGCGCCACCTGTCCGTCCCGGAGGATGAAGCCGCGAAAGCCGTCGGCGCCCGATGAACTGGGCGTGGCTCGAGCGCAACAGCGACACGGTGCTCGAGCACCTCGTCGAGCACGTGCAGATCACCTTCGCGGCCCTGGCGCTCGGCGCCCTGATCGCGCTGCCGGTCGGTCTGGCCGCGTACCGCTGGCCACGCGCGTACCCGCCGGTCCTGGCGCTCACGCAGGCCCTCTACACGATCCCCTCGATCGCGCTGTTCGTCCTGCTCATCAACCTCGTGGGCCTCGGCCGGGCACCCGTGATCATCGGCCTCACGATCTACTCGCTCGTGATCCTGGTGCGGAACGTGGTGGAGGGGCTGCGCGGCGTCCCGCCGGACGTCACCGACGCCGCCACCGCGATGGGCTACCGGCAGTCGCCGCGGCTGTTCGCCGTCGAGCTCCCGCTCGCGGTGCCCGCGATCGTGGCCGGCCTGCGCGTCGCCGCCGTGTCCACCATCTCGCTGGTCAGCGTGGGCGCGCTGGTCGGCAGCGGCGGGCTCGGTCAGCTCTTCATCCACGGCTTCCAGGTCGACAACCCGATCGAGGTCTGGACCGGGATCGTGGCCACCGTCCTGCTCGCGCTGGTCGTGGACCTGTTCATCGTCGCCGGGGGCCGCGCGTTGACCCCCTCGATGCGGGCCGCGCGCTAGATGGGCGAGACGATCGACTGGCTCGGTCAGTCCGCCGTGTGGTCGGGCCCGGACGGCATCCCCACGCGCCTGCTCGAGCATCTCTGGTACTCCGGCCTCGCCGTTCTGATCGCCGCGCTGATCGCGCTGCCCGCCGGCCTCATCCAGGGCGGAGCGAGCCTGCTGGATCCGTCGCTGCTGCTGTCGGGCCTGGTCGTCGCCCTCGCGTCCTCGGTGATCCCGTACTCGCTCGAGCTCGAGGCGCTGCGCCGGCTGCCGCCGGCGGTGTTCGGCGTCCTGATGTCGCTCGAGCCGGCGATCGCCGCGCTGGCCGGCCTGGTCATCCTCGCCCAGTCGCTCAACGCGACCGAGGTCGCCGCCATCGTGCTGGTCATCGCCGCCAGCGCCGGAGCGGCGGTCACCGCGCGGCCGAGCCCGCCCGTCGACGTCTGAGGTCGGCGCCCGCCGCCGCACGTCACGTCGTCGCCGGTCGCGGGTGCGTAGCCTGCCGCACGTGTTCGAGCCACACCTGCCGAACCTGCTGACCGTCTTCCGCATCTTCCTGGTGCCGGTGCTGATCGCCGCCATGCTGTCGTCCTGGGAGCACGGCGACCTGCTGGCGGCGCTGATCTTCACCGTCGCCTCGCTGACCGACGCGCTCGACGGCTGGATCGCCCGCCGCCGCGACATCACCTCGAACTTCGGCAAGCTTGTCGACCCGCTGGCCGACAAGCTGCTGATCAC
>CADCWC010000458.1 GCA_902806305.1 uncultured Thermoleophilia bacterium
CCCGCGAAGTGGACGAGCGCGCGGCACCCCTCGAAGGCGCCCACCAGAGCGTCGAGGTCGGCGAGGTCGACGACCCGGGCGGCAGGGTGGTCGACGGGGCGTCGGTCGACCGGGACCACGTCGTGGCGCCCCGAGAGGGCTCGGAGGAGGACGGAGCCGAGGTCGCCGGCGGCTCCGGTGAGGGCGACGCGCATGGGTGCAGCCTACGCGCGGGCCCGGACGCGAGCTCCCGTGCCCGCGGGCACGGCCGGTAGACTGCGGGCCGAGAGCTGCCACGGCAGGAGGAGGACCCGGAGATGCAGGCCCCGTTCGGTCGGATCGTGACGGCGATGGTCACGCCGTTCCGCCCCGACGGCTCGCTCGACGTCGAGGTCGCCCGCGACGTGGCTCGCCACCTCGTCGAGCACGGCTCGGAGGGTCTCGTCGTGGCCGGGACGACCGGCGAGTCACCCACCCTCGCGGACGCCGAGAAGCTCGCCCTGCTGGAGGCCGTCGTCGATGCGGTCGGCTCGCGCGTCTCCGTGCTGTGCGGCACCGGGACGAACGACACCGCCCACTCGGTCCAGCTGACCCGCGCGGCCGTCGCGGCCGGGGCCGACGCGGTGCTCGCCGTGACGCCCTACTACTCGAAGCCCCCGGCCGAGGGCATCTACCGCCACTTCCGGGCCATCGCCGAGGCGGCGGGCGACCGGCCGGTCGTGCTCTACAACATCCCGTCGCGCGTGGTCGTCAACCTGCCACCGGCGCTGCTCCTGCGCCTGGCCGGGATCGACAACGTCGTGGCGGTCAAGCAGGCCCACGACGACCTCGACGAGCTCGACGCGCTCGTCGCCGACGGCCGCCTGGCGGTGTACGCGGGCAACGACCAGCCGCTGCGGACCTTCGTCGAGCACGGCGCGGTGGGCGGCATCTGCGTCGCCTCGCACGTGGCGGGCGACGACATGCTGGCCCTCGTCGAGGCGGTCGAGAATGGCGATGCGGCGCGGGCGGCCGAGCTCGACGCGCTGCTCCACGAGCTCTACCCGGCGCTCTACGCCACCACGAGCCCCATCCCGGTCAAGGCGGCGATGGAGCTGATGGGCTTCGCGGTCGGCGACCCGCGCCTCCCGCTCGTCGCCGCCACCGAGGCCGAGCGGAGCGCGATCCGCGACGCGCTGGCCGCGCGCGGGCTGCCCGCCGCCGCATGACGGACGGGGGCGGACCGGTCCGGATCATCCCGCTCGGCGGACTGGGGGAGATCGGCAAGAACATGACGGTCGTCGAGTCGGACGACGGCCTCGTGCTGATCGACGCCGGACTCGCGTTCCCGCGCGACGAGATGCTCGGCGTCGACCTCGTCCTGCCCGACTTCGCCTACCTGCGCCGGAACGCCGACCGGATCCGGGCCGTCATCCTCACGCACGGCCACGAGGACCACGTCGGCGCGCTGCCCTACGTCGTCCGCGAGGTCGGCGTGCCGCAGGTCTGGGCCACGCGGCTGACGCTCGGCCTGATCAAGTCGAAGCTCGACGAGCACGGGCTGATCAGGGCCACGGAGCTGCGCCAGATCGAGCCCGAGCGCGGCCCGGTGCGGATCGGCCCGTTCGAGGCCGAGTTCGTCCGCGTGACGCACTCCATCCCCGACGCCGTCGCGGTCGTGCTGCGCACCGCCGAGGGCACGATCCTGCACACCGGCGACCTCAAGATCGACCACACGCCGATCGACGGCGTGCGGACCGACCTGGCGAAGCTCGGCCGGGTCGGCGGCGAGGGCGTCGCCCTGATGCTGGGCGACTCGACGAACGCGGAGCGACCCGGCTTCACGCCGTCCGAGGCGGTCGTGGCGAAGGAGCTGCTCCGGATCCTGCTCGACGCGCCCGGCCGCGTCATCGTCACCTCGTTCGCCTCGCACATCCACCGTCTGCAGGAGGTGGTCGACGCGGCGATCGAGTCGGAGCGGAAGGTCTGCGTCGTCGGACGCTCCATGGTCAAGAACCTCAACATCGCGCGGAACCTCGGCTACGCCACCGTGCCGGACGGCCTGCTGATCAAGCCTGCCGAGCTCTCGGAATCGCCGGCCGAGGACACCGTGATCCTCTGCACGGGCTCCCAGGGCGAGCCGCTGTCGGCGCTGACCCGCATCGCCTACGGCGACCACCCCACGGTGTCGATCATCCGCGGCGACACGGTGGTCCTGTCCGCGAAGCCGGTGCCCGGCAACGAGCTCGCGGTGCACGACACCATGAACGAGCTCTGGCGCGCGGGCGCACGGGTGCTGCACCAGGAGATCGCCCCGGTCCACGTCTCCGGGCACGGCTCGGCGGACGAGCTGAAGACGGTGCTCGCGCTCGTGCGCCCGGACTACTTCATCCCGGTCCACGGCGAGATCCGCCATCTCGTCGCCCACCGGGAGCTCGCCGAGGCGATGGGCGTGCGGGCCGACCACGTCTTCGTGGGCGAGAACGGAGCGTGCTTCGAGCTGCGGGGCGGCGTCGTCCGCCGCGTCGAGAACGTCGAGGCGGGCGTCACCTTCGTCGACGGCCTCGGCATCGGGGACGTCCGCGATGTGGTGCTGCGCGACCGGCGGCAGCTCTCGGAGGACGGGGTCCTGATCGTCGTCTGCCAGCTCTCGCAGGGCTTGGACGGGGCCGTGCCGCCGGAGGTCATCGCGCGGGGCTTCGCCCCGGAGGGCGAGGGCGCGGAGACGCTGCTCGCGGAGGTGCGCGAGCGGGCCGTCGGGGTGCTCGAGGCGCTCGAGGTGCGCGAGACGAAGCTCGTCCAGTCGCACCTCCACGACGAGCTCGCCGAGCTGATCCACCGGCGGTCGGGCAAGCGGCCGCTGATCCTGCCGGTCGTCGTGGAGCTGTAGGGTGGGGGATCACCCCCGTCAGGAGCCCGCATGTCCAAGCACAAGCGCCAGTCCGTCAGTCGCAAGCACCATCGTGGTCGGAACGGCGGCATGAAGATCCCCGCGCGCATCGCCCGGCTCGTCCGTCGCCGTCGGGCGCGGCCCCAGGCGCAGTAGGGCGCCCGGCGGGCCCCGACCGGGCGTGGCAGCGGCGCTCGGGGATCTGCGGATCCTCGACTTCTCGCGGGTGTTGGCCGGGCCGTTCGCGACGATGCTGCTCGCCGATCTCGGCGCCACCGTCACGAAGGTCGAGCGGCCGGGAACCGGCGACGACACACGGGCCTGGGGCCCGCCGTTCGACGACGCCGGCCAGGCGACGTACTTCGACGCCGTCAACCGCAACAAGGCGAGCCTCGTCCTCGACCTGGCCGACCCGCACGACCTGGCCGAGGCACGTCGGCTGGCGCTCGAGAGCGACGTGCTGGTGGAGAACTTCCGCCCCGGCGTGATGGACGGCCTGGGGCTCGGCTACGAGGAGCTGCGGGTCGGGAACGCCCGGCTCGTCTTCTGCTCGGTCACCGGCTTCGGGCGCGGCCCCGGCGCGGGCCTGCCCGGCTACGACCTGCTGGTCCAGGCGGTCGGCGGGCTGATGAGCATCACCGGTCCGCCCGACGGCGAGCCGCAGAAGGTCGGCGTCGCGCTCGTCGACGTCCTGGCCGGGCTGTTCGCGACGGTCGGCATCCTGGCCGCGCTGCGCCATCGCGACGCGACCGGCGAGGGCCAGCGCGTCGAGGTCGACCTCCTGTCGTCCCTGCTGGCCGGCCTGGTCAACCAGGCGAGTGCGTTCACCGCGGGCGGTGTGACGCCGGCGCGGCT
>CADCWC010000459.1 GCA_902806305.1 uncultured Thermoleophilia bacterium
AGCTCGCCGTCGCCCAAGCCGCTCGTCTGTCCGCTCGCCCAGGGCGGGGCGATCGACGCGAGTTCCTTCCGGGAAGAGGACGGGACGCGCTGGCTGCTCTGGAAGAACGACGGCAACTGCTGCGGCATGGACACGTACCTGTACCTCCAGCGCCTCTCGCCCGACGGCCTGCGGCTCGTGACGAAGCCGGTGCGGCTGATCAAGCAGGACCAGCCCTGGGAGGGCAACCTCGTCGAGGCGCCGACGCTCTGGAAGCACGACGGCACGTACTACCTGTTCTACTCGGCGAACGACTACGGCGGCGAGAACTACGCGACGGGCTACGCCACCGCGCGGAAGCTCACGGGTCCCTACCGCAAGGCGCCCGAGCCGCTGCTGACGACGGAAGGCCTCGAGGGGGCGGCGATCGGCCCGGGCGGCCAGGACATCGTCACGGACGAGCAGGGCCAGGATCACATCCTGTTCCACGACTGGGACGACCAGATCATCTACCGCGGCATGAACATCACCGAGCTGACCTGGACGGACGGCACCCCGGTCGTCGCACCGCCCGACTGAGCGGCCGCACCGACCCCGGGACGCGAGGCTTCGGAGGGTCGCTCAGCCGCGGGCCAGGCGCGCCGCCCCGAGCATCAGCAGCTGCGCCTGGATGTGCGCGCCCTCGAGTGCCGTGCGGACGAGCCGTTCCGCGCGTCCGGTCACCTGCATCTGCGCCGGGCCGTCCAGCAGGAAGCGCGCGGTGAGAATGCCGTTGAACGCGTTGTGGCGCACGATCACGCCCTGGGCGCCGAGGCCGACCAGCCGCTCCCGGAAGGCGCTCCTGCTCCCCGGCGTGGACGTCCCGTTGAGGAGGCTGACGTTCACCTGGAAGTGCACGGCCAGAGCGTCGCCGTCCGGATCGGTTCCCAAACGCCGCAGCCGAACCACGACGCCCGGGCCGGGCGCGCACGGGGCAGGGCCCGGCGCGTGACGCGCCAGATCCGGCCGGTGCCGTAGTCGGCCACGAGCAGGGCCCCGCCGGGCTCGAAGAGCGTCGCGATCGGATGGTCGAGCCCTGTGACGAAGCGGCTGACGACCGGGCCGCGCGGGGTCAGGCGCGTGCGGGTGACGTAACGGCCGTGGCGACGCCCGCGGTACGTCCCCCAGTGGGCGATGAACGCGTTGCCGCGGTAGGCGGCGCCCCAGCGGCCGGCGGCGAAGCTCAGGCCGGTGACCGCGGAGTGCGGCTCGTACGTCACGGTCGCGGGCCGCGTCCCTGCGCACCGACGCCCGCCGCCGCGTCCCCAGCAGTCGGGCCAGCCGTAGCGGCCGCCGGGCACGATCCGGTTCAGCTCCTCGGGCACGCCGTCCGGCTCGTCACGCCCCTCGTCGGTGGCCCAGAGACGGCCCGCGGCGTCGAAGGCGAGCCCGTACGGGTTCCGCAGGCCGCGCGCCACGACCCGCACGTCGCCGCCGTCGGGCCGGAACGAGAGGATCGTCCCGGACCAGGGGTGACGCTCCCGGCACGCATCGCACGTCGACCCGACGCCCAGGAACAGGCGGCCGCCGGGTCCGGACACGACCGCGTCGTTCTGGTGGCGCCCGGTCGGCAGGCCGCCGAGGATCACGCGGGCCGGTCCGTCCGGCACGCCGTCCCCGGCCGCGTCGGGGATCGCGACCACCCGGCCGAGGTCCGAGACGTAGACGCGACCGCGCAGGAACGTCACGCCGAGCGTCGAGTCCCGCAGGCCGCGGACGAAGAGCCGAGGCCGCGCACCGGGACGGGCGATGCTGCGGACCACCCCGCGCTGCGTCGTCACGTAGAGGGTGCCGCTGGGCGACCGGGCGAGCGCGGTGGCCTCGGGGATGCTCGCCGCGGTGTACGGCGCGATCCGGAAGGCGGGTGGCACCCGCGGTGCGGCGAGGCCCTGTGTCGGTGCGATCACGACGCCTATCGATGCGGCAACCACGGCCGCCGTCGCCCGTCCACGCCACTGCACATCGGCGATGATTCCATACGTGAGCACCCTCGACACCGAACCGCTCGTCACGTGCTACCGCCACCCGGACCGCGAGACGGGGCTCGCGTGCTCGAACTGCGACCGGCCGATCTGCGCCGACTGCCTGCGCCAGTCGCCGGTCGGCCAGCGCTGCCCGGAGTGCGCCGCGTCGCAGCAGCGCACGCTCCGGCCGCGGACGATGTCCCGGTCGCGGCCCGCGGTGACGACCGTGCTGATCGTGGTCAACGTGCTCGTCTACCTGCTCGTCAACATGCGGATGTCGCAGCTGACGCTGAGTGACGGGGGTCTGCGCGCCACGGACGTGGCGAACGGCGACTGGTACCGCATCGTCACGTCCGCCTTCCTGCACGGCGGCCTGCTGCACCTCGGCTTCAACATGTACGCGCTGTACGCCTTCGGCGGGCTGCTCGAGCAGCGCTTCGGCCCGCTGCGCTACGGGATGGTCTACGCGATCGGCGGACTGTTCGGCGCCGCGGGCGCCCTGCTCCTGTCCCAGCCGAACACGCTCACCGTCGGCGCCTCGGGCGCGATCTTCGCGGTCCTCGGCGCCATGTTCCTGATCGAGCAGCGGCACGGCGTCGCGCCCCTGGCGGGCGTGGGCGGGCTGATCGCGATCAACCTCTTCATCACGTTCCTCGTGCCGGGCATCTCGGTCGGCGGCCACGTCGGCGGCCTGATCGGCGGCGCCGCGGTGGCCTGGGTGATCGAGTCGACGGGCTACGCGCGTCGCGTGCCGAGCCCCGCGACCTTCGCCGGCGTGGCGGCCCTGACCGGCCTCGCCGTCGGCCTCATCATCTCCGCCGTCTGACCCCGACGCCGCCCACGCGGCGTCGGCGCTGTCCGCGACGGGGCCGAGCCGGCACCATACGCCCCGTCCGCCGTCGAGCAGGGAGGGATGGGCCATGACCGAGGCGAGCGAAGCGTCATCCCCGACCCTCTCGGAGGCGTCCGTGGTCGCGGGGATGCGCTACGGCCACGGCCCGGCGCTGACGCTCGGGGTCGAGGAGGAGTACATGCTCCTGGACGCCACGACGCTCGAGCTGACGTCCCGTATCAAGCACGTCCAGGAGGCGGTGTCGGACGAGCCGTGGTCGGGCCGCGTCATGCAGGAGCTGACGGAGAGCTGCGTGGAGGTCGCCACGGACGTCTGCCGGACGATCGACGACGTCCACCGCGATCTGGCGCAGATCCGGGGCGGGCTGTGGCGCCGCCTGGAGCCGCTCGGGATGCAGTTCGCGAGCGCCGGCACGCACCCGTTCTCGAAGTCCGAGGACCAGCGGATCTCGAGCCACGACCGCTACCGGGAGCTCGTCGACCAGCTGCAGTACCTGGCCCGCCGGGAGATCGTCTTCGGGATGCACATCCACGTGGCGATCCCCGACGCCGACACGGCGATCCAGGTCATGGAGGGCGTGCTCGTCGAGCTGCCCGTGCTGCTCGCGCTCTCCTGCAACTCGCCGTTCTGGCGCGGCAAGCCGACCGGCATCGCGTCGACCCGCACCGCCGTGTTCGCGGGCTTCCCCCGCTCGGGACTGCCGCCGCGCTTCCGCTCGTACGAGGACTACGCCGAGAGCGTCCACTACATGGAGCGGACCGGCGTGATCCGCGACTACACGCGCCTCTGGTGGGACGTGCGTCCGCATCCGCGGCTCGGCACGCTCGAGGTGCGGGTCTGCGACGCGCAGTTCGACCTCGGGTACGCCGTCGCGCTCGCCGCGTTCGTGCAGGCCCTGGTCAAGGAGATCCTGGAGGAGATCGACCGCGGTCGGACGCCGACGTCCTACCACCGGATGCTGGTGGCGGAGAACATGTGGCTCGCCGCCCGCTACGGTCTCGACGCCGAGCTGATGGACCTCTGCAGCGGCGGCACGGAGCGGATGAGCGTCCGCAGCCTGGTCCGGCGCCGGCTGCCGCTGCTCGAGCCGCACGCCCGTGACCTCGGCTGCTGGGACGCCCTCCAGGGCGTGGAGCGGATCATGGCCGACGGCACGGGCGCCACCCGGCAGCTGCGCGTCTACAACGCGAACCAGGACCTGCTGGAGCTGATGGTGGAGCTCGCCGAGTTCTCGTCCCGCACCTGAGGCGGCCGCTCCGCCGCCCGTCCCGGCCGGCACACTAGGCGCCGATGGACCTCGACCTCTCCGACGAGCACGTCGCGATCCGGGAGACGGTCCGGGACTTCGCGGAGCGGGAGATCGCCCCGGTCATCGGGGAGCTCGACCGCGAGAAGCGCTTCCCGCTCGACATCGTCCGCGGCCTCGCGGAGCTCGGGCTGATGGGCGTGCCGTTCCCCACGGAGTGGGGCGGCGCGGGCGCCGACACGCTCGCCTACGCCCTCGTCGTCGAGGAGCTCGCCCGGATCGACTCGTCGGTGGCGATCACCGTCGCGGCACACACGTCGCTCGGCACCGCGCCAATCCAGCTCTGGGGCACGGACGTCCAGAAGGAGCGGTGGCTCCCGGACCTCTGCTCCGGCCGCCTGCTCGCCGCGTTCGGGCTGACGGAGCCCGAGGCCGGATCCGACGCGGGCGCGACGCGCACGCGCGCGGTCGAGCAACCGGACGGCGCCTGGGTCGTCGACGGCGAGAAGATGTTCATCACGAACGCCGGGACGCCGATCTCGGGCTGCGTCACGATCACGGCGCGCACCGGCGAGGACGAGATCTCGAACCTGATCGTGGCCAACGGGACGGAGGGCTACACGCCGGGGGAGCCCCTGCGCAAGCTCGGCTGGCACGCGTCCGACACGCGACCCCTGCACTTCGCCGCCTGCCGCGTGGGCGCCGACGCGTTGCTCGGCCCGCGTGGTGCGGGCTACCGGCAGTTCCTCCAGATCCTGGACGGCGGCCGTATCTCGGTCGCCGCCCTCGGGCTCGGTCTGGCCCAAGGGGCCTACGAGCAGGCGCTGCGGTACGCGGGGGAGCGCCGGCAGTTCGGCCGCCCGATCAGCCGGTTCCAGGCCACGCGCTTCAAGCTCGCCGACATGGCCGTCGAGATCGCGGCCGGCCGGCACCTCACCTACCACGCCGCGTGGCTGAAGGACCGCGGCCGGCCGTACGCCCAGGAGGCCGCCATGGCGAAGCTCTACACCGGCGAGCTGGCCCGGCGCGTCGCGAACGAGGCGCTGCAGATCCACGGCGGCTACGGCTACATCGAGGAGTTCCCGATCGCCCGCTTCTACCGCGACGCCAAGGTGCTCGAGATCGGCGAGGGGACGAACGAGATCCAGCGCCTCGTGATCGCGCGCGGGCTCGGTCTCGACGCGACAGGAGGCGACCGGTGATCTTCGAGCAGGTCCTCACCCCCGACCTCGGCTGTGCGGCGTACGTCGTCGGCTGCTCGCGGACCCACGATGCGCTCGTGGTCGACCCGCCGCTCGACACGACCGAGGTCGAGGACGCCCTGGCCCGCCATGACCTCCGGTTGGCCGGCGTCGTGCTCACGCACACCCACGCCGACCACGTCTCGGGGCACGGCGTGCTGGCCCTCGAGCACGGGGTGCCGATCAGCATCCACCGCTCGGCGGGCGTCGACTTCCCCCACGAGCCGCTCGAGCACGACACGCGTCTGGCCATCGGCGACGTGGAGCTCGTGACGCTGCACACGCCCGGCCACCGTCCGGAGCACTGCGCCTTCGCCGTGCTCGACCACACGCGGGCCGACGAGCCGTGGCTCGTGCTGACGGGGGACTCCCTGCTCGTGGGCGACGTGGCGCGTCCGGACCTGGCCGTGGAGGCAGGGGACGGCGCCGCCGCGCTCCACACGAGCCTCGACACGCGGCTCCTCCCGCTCGCAGACGGCGTCGAGGTGTTCCCCGGCCACGTGGCCGGGTCGCTGTGCGGCCGGACGATGAGCGCGAAGCCGTCGACCACGATCGGGTTCGAGCGGCGCTTCAACCCGATGCTCCAGACGACCGACGAGCGCGCGTTCGTGACCGCGGCCACGGCCGACCCCCAGCCGAAGCCGCCCAACATGACGCGCATCGTCGAGCGCAACCGCGGTCCGTTGCGGCCGCGCCCGTCCCCGCTGCGCCGCCTCGGCGATCTCCCGGCGGGGACGACGCCGCTCGACGTCCGGGATCGCGGGAGCTACGTCGAAGGCCACGCACCGGGGGCGCTGCTCGGGTCGGTCGGGGCGAACGGGTTCGCCACGCGCGTCGGGTGGATGATCCCGGTCGACGAGGAGATCGTGGTCGTCGCGGTCGACGCCGCGCAGGCCGCGCAGGCGGCGGCCGCGCTGCACGCCGTCGGCTACGACGACGTCCGCGGATGGGTCGACGCCGACGCCGCCGGTCGTGGCGAGCGCCTGGAGACGCTGACCCTGGAGGACGTCCGACGCGATCGCGACCGGTTGCAGATCGTCGACGTGCGGGATCCGGACGAGTCGCCGCCGCCGCTCCCGGACGCGCACCGACGACCGCTGCGAACGCTCACCGACGGTCCGCTCGGCGCTCTCGATCCCGCCCTGCCCACGGCCGTCCTGTGCGGGACCGGGCTGCGCGCGGCCGTCGCGGCCTCGGTGCTGGCCCGCCGCGGGTTCGCCGACGTCCGGCCCGTGATCCAGGGCGGGATGGCCGAGCTGGTCGGTAGCGCAGTCTGAACGGCGCCCCTTGTCGCTTGGGCGTCAGACCATTATTGCTTGCAAATAGTGAATTGACTCTAAAGGGATCGGAAGAGGGTCCGATAGTGAACGTGCGGGCAGCAACGAGCCCGCACACCACCCGAAGCCGATACGGACGTCGGCCCGGCACCAGAGAGCCCGTCGGTCAAGGAGGACCTGAGATGGCACTGCGAGTCAACACCAACGTCGAGGCGTTCAACGCCCACCGCAATCTCGCCCACACCTCGATGGGCCAGACCAAGTCGATGGAGAAGCTGGCCTCGGGCCTGCGCATCAACCGGGCGGGCGACGACGCCGCCGGTCTGGCGATCTCCGAGGGCATGCGCGGTCAGATCCGCGGCACGGCGCAGGCCGCCCGCAACGCGCAGGACGGCATCTCGCTGGTGCAGACGGCGGAGGGCGCGCTGTCGGAGATGCACGCCATCCTCGGCCGTGTGCGTGAGCTGGCCGTGCAGCACGCCAACGGCACGCTGTCCACGTCGGATCAGTCGAAGATCACGTCGGAGATCGCGCAGCTGACGGCGGAGCTGACCCGGATCCGGGATTCGGCCGAGTTCAACGGCAAGGACCTGTTCGGCACCTCCGGTGCGGGCGCCACGTTCACCATGCAGGTGGGCGCCAACGAGACGACCGACGGCTCCAGCAACACGAACCGCATCGGCGTGTCGGTCGCGGCGATCTCGTTCGGCAACGTGTCGACCACGGTGGCCTCGGTGGACGCGGTCATCACCAGCGTCTCCAACGCCCGCTCGACGCTCGGCGCGGTGCAGAACCGGCTCGAGCACTCGATCAACAACCTGGGCGTCTACCAGGAGAACCTGTCGGCGGCCGAGTCGCGGATCCGCGACGTCGACATGGCGGCCGAGATGGTCAACTTCACCAAGCTCGGGATCCTGGCCCAGTCCGGCACCTCGATGCTGGCCCAGGCCAACCAGGCGCCCCAGGGCGTCCTGTCCCTGATCCGCTAGACCAGCTCCACCAGCACTCGTACGTGACGACAGGGTCGGCGCTCCCCCGGGAGCGCCGGCCCTTTCGCGTTCCGGCGCCTCATTTGCAGCGTTGTCCGGTGTGGTGGGTGCTGGTTTTGCAATGTGTGCGTGGTGCTCGTAAATGGTAAAGGGGTCGGCGGCGGGGTCGATATCTGGGGTGCAGAGGCCGTCTCCCTGGGGGAGGCGGTGTCAATCAGAAGCACGGCCGCTCTGGCGAGCGGTCACCCCCGGCAGGACGTCGGGGTGTGCCAGTCAAGGAGGATGCGGTGTCTCTTCGGATCAACACCAACGTGGAGGCGTTCAACGCCCACCGGCAGCTGTCGGGGACGTCGATGTCGCTGTCCAAGTCGATGGAGAAGCTGTCGTCGGGCCTGCGCATCAATCGCGCGGCCGACGACGCGGCGGGGCTGGCGATCTCGGAGAAGATGCGGGCCCAGGTGCGCGGGTTGGCGGTCGCCAACCGCAACGCGCTGGACGGGATCTCGCTGATCCAGTCGACCGAGGGCGCGCTGAACGAGGTCCACGCGATCATTCAGCGGGTCCGCGAGCTGGCCGTGCAGTTCAACAACGGCACGCTGTCGCAGGCCGACCGGGCGGCGATCACCGTGGAGGTGGCGCAGCTGTCGGCCGAGGTCGGGCGGATCATCTCCAACACGCAGTTCAACTCGATCAACCTGCTGTCGCAGCCCGTCAGCTCGCCGGTCACGCTGCAGGTCGGCGCCAACGCCGGCGAGACGATCGCCGTGCCCGGCTCGGGCCTCGGCAGCGGCTTCTTCAGCTCCGTCTTCTCGATGGGCACGACCGGCGCCTGGACGGCCGACGGGGCCGACATCGCGGCGGTCAACGCGGCGCTGTCGTCGGTCGCCGACGTGCGCGCCACGCTGGGCGCCTACCAGAACCGGCTGGAGCACACGATCGCCAACCTGGGCGTCTACCAGGAGAACCTGTCGGCGGCCGAGTCGCGGATCCGCGACGTCGACATGGCGATGGAGATGACCCACTACACCAAGCTCGGGATCCTGGCCCAGTCGGGCACCTCGATGCTGGCCCAGGCCAACCAGCAGCCCCAGGGCGTGCTGCGCCTGCTGCAGGGCTAGTGATCGCCGCCAGCCCCTGAACCACCCTCGCGCCAGGCCGCCCGGGAACGCATCCCCCGGACCGGCCCGCGCCAGGCCAGGCGCCACGGACGGCGCCTGCGCACCGGTCAGGGACGACGATCGCCAGCGTCAGGCCCCCCGCCCCCGCACGGACGGGCGCGGCCACCCCGACCGACCAGCCCGGATCTCACCATCCGAGCGTCCGCCCCGGCCACGGCCGCCACGCCCCCACGGCGCGGCGGCCGTCGCCCTTCGAGCAGACGGGGACGTCAGCGACCGGGCGGGTCAGGGCTGTCGCCGGGGCAGCTCCGCCAGCCGCACCAGGAGCTCACGGCCCATGCGCTGGCCGAGCTCGTAGTTCGAGAGCAGCAGGCGCTCGTTCGGTGCGTGGATGTTGTCCTCGGGGAGTGCGACTCCGGACAGCACGGCCGGGACGCCGAGCCGCCCGAGCGCCGTCATCAGCGGGATGGCGCCACCGGAGCGCTTGAGGACGCAGCGGGCGCCGGTCGCGACCTCGATCGCCGCGCGGGCCAGGACGAGGGCGGGCGTCTCGGGGTCGAAGGCGCGACCGTCGGCTCGGTTCGAGAGCGTGACCGTGACCTCGGCGCCGGGAGGCGCGACGCGCTGCAGGTGCCGCTCGAGCGCCGCCCAGATCCGGGCGGAGTCCTGGCCGGGCGCGAGCCGCATGGAGATCGCCGCCTCGGCCTCGCTCGGCACGATCGTTCGCTGCTGCCGGACGTCGCGGCAGGTGATCGCGTTGACGTCGAAGGTCGGCCGTGCCGTCGTGCGCTCGTGGTAGCTCGTGAGCGCCGCACGGTCGATCGGCGCGATGCCGGCGATCGCGAGCTCCTCCGCGCCGCTCGGCAGGTCGGCCCAGCTCGCGACCTCCGTGGGCGAGGCGGGCGTGATGCCCTCCTCGAGCTCGGGAATGAGCCGGCCGTCGCGCGCCTCGGTGGACGCGATCAGGCCCGCGAGGACGTGCGCGGCGTTCAGCGCGGCGCCGCCGTAGATGCCGGAGTGCACGTCGCGCGTGCCGGTCTGCACGCGGACCCGGCCGGTCATGACGCCGCGCACCGCCGTCGTGAGGGCCGGCCGTCCGCGCGCCACCATGTCCGAGTCGAAGATGAGCGCGGCGTCGTAGCGCGTGTCGTCGGCCTCCAGCCAGCGCACGACCGACTCGCCTCCGACCTCCTCCTCGCCGTCCGACACCACCGTCACGTCGCAGGCCAGTTCGCCGGCCGCCGCGAGCTCGAGGAGCGGCGCGAACAGGCAGTGGAAGTTGCCCTTGTCGTCGGAGGCCCCGCGTCCGTAGATCCAGCCGTCGCGGACCTCCGGGGCGAACGGCGGCGACACCCAGTCCGCGAGCGGCGCCACCGTCTGCACGTCGTAGTGGCCGTAGACCAGGAGATGGGGCGCGTCGTCGCGGCCGCCGCGGAACCGTCCGACCGTCAACGGGTTCCCCGTCGTGGGCAGGACCGATGCCTCGCCGCCCGCGTCGCGGACGCGGGTCGCGACCCACTCGGCGGCTCGCCGCAGGTCGTCCGGATCGCCGTCCCCCGACGAGATGGACGGGATGCGCAGGAAGCCGAAGAGCTCCTCGAGCAGGGTGGCGGTGTCACGCGGTCGTGGCATCGGTGGTCGGCTACTCTTCTCGGTCGAGGCCGGGGCTTCCCGGCCTTGCGCCTGCATGGACCGCCAGAACGTTACCGAGGAGCCTCCCGCCGCAGGCGTCGAGCCCGCGCTCGACGCGGTCGTGGCCCTGCCGGAGGCGCGCGCGCTGGCCGAGCGGCTCGCGTCGACCGTGCCCACGGCGGCCCGCATCTCGGAGCCACTCCTGCCCGCCGCGCTCGCCGGTCTGCACCGGCTCCGGGAACGGGACGAGCGGCCCGCGCTGGTCGTGCTCGTCGAGGACGACGAGGAGGCGCGCGAGCTGGCCGAGACCATCCGCGCCTACCGCCCCGAGACGCCCGTCGGCTACCTCCCGCATCGCGGCGTCGACCACGGCTCGGGCCTCGAGCCGCCGCCCCACCTCGTCGGCGAGCGGAGCCGGGCGCTCGACGTGCTCGCCGAGGGCGGGATCGTGACGGTGTCGGCCGACGCGCTCGTGGAGCGGCTGCCGAGCCGGTCCCGTCGCGCACGCCCCGTGCGCGTCGAGCACGGCCAGACGGTGGAGCGCGACGACCTGGTCGCCGCGCTCGTCGAGGTGGGCTACGAGCGCGTCGGCGGCCGCGTCGAGGAACGCGGGCAGCTCTCGGTGCGCGGCGACGTGGTCGACGTCTTCCCGACGACGGGCCGCGAGCCGGTCCGGGTCGAGCTCTTCGGCGACGAGGTCGAGCGGGTGTCGGTCTTCTCGAGCCTGACCCAGCGCTCCCTGCGCGAGCTCGACCACGCCGTCCTGCAGCCGGCGCGGGAGGACGTGCCCGGGGAGGGGCCGCCGGCACGGCTGCTCGTGGACGACGACGGCGAGGAGGAGCCCGGCATCCCGACGGGACTCGTCTCGCTCGTCCCGGAGCTCGTGGCGGCGGGCGTCGTCGTGGCCTGGGAGCCGAAGCGCGTCGTCGCCGCGTGCCGCGAGCGGATCTCCGAGCTCGCGCTGACCCCGGCCGTCCGTGGCCGCGGCTATCTGCGCGAGGCGGACGTCGTCGAGCTCGTCGATCGCGTGCCCGCCCTGGAGCCGCTCCCGCTGGGACAGCCCTTCTCCCTCGAGGGGCAGCGGCCGGCGCTCGCCGCGCGCGGAGCCGCCGAGGCCGAGAACGCCCTGCGCGGCCTCGTCCGCCAGGGCCTGCGGGTCCTGGTGGCGTTCCCGCACCGCGGCGACGCCGACCGGACGCAGCGCACGCTGCGCCGCATCCAGGCCCGCATCCTCGAGCCCGGGGAGCGGCTCCCGGACACGCCCGGCGTCTCGTTCGTCGTCTCGCGCATCCGCCGCGGCGTACTGTCGCAACCGCTCCGCCTGGCGGTGATCCCGTCGGTCCAGCTGCTGCGGCGTCGCGGTCCGGCGGCCGGCGAGGGCCGGCTCGGACGGGCCGTGGCGTCGTTCGTCGACCTGCGGGCGGGCGACTACGTCGTCCACGAGGACCACGGCGTCGGTCGCTTCGTGGCCTTCGAGACGAAGACCGTCGCGGGCGTCACCCGCGACTACCTGAACCTGCAGTTCAAGGGCGAGGACCGGCTGTACCTCCCGCACGAGCAGATCGCCAAGGTGTCGCGCTACATCGGCGCGGACGCCCGGCCGCCGTCGCTGTCGAAGCTCGGCGGCAAGGCCTGGGTGACGCTGAAGGCGCGAGCCCGGCATGCCGTCCACGAGATGGCCGGGGAGCTGCTCGCGCTGTACGCCGCGCGTCAGGCCGCGCCGGGGTTCGAGCACCCGACCGACGACGAGCTCCTGCGCCAGCTCGAGGAGGCGTTCCCCTACACCGAGACGGACGACCAGCTCCAGGCCATCGAGGCCGTCAAGGCCGACCTCGAGGCGGCGCGGCCGATGGACCGCCTGATCTGCGGCGACGTCGGCTTCGGCAAGACCGAGGTGGCGGTCCGCGCCGCGATGAAGGTGATCGCCGGCGGACGGCAGGTGCTGATGCTGGTGCCGACGACGATCCTGGCCCAGCAGCACTGGACGACGTTCCACGACCGCTTCCGCGACTTCCCCGTGCGCGTCGAGAGCATCTCCCGCTTCCGGCGGAGCGCCGAGATGAAGGGCGCGATCGCGGACTTCAGGGCCGGGAAGGTCGACATGCTCGTCGGGACGCACCGCGTGCTGTCCCGCGACGTCGTGCCCGCCGACCTCGGACTCGTGATCGTCGACGAGGAGCAGCGCTTCGGCGTGGCCCAGAAGGAGCTGCTCCGGCAGCTGCGCACGGAGGTCGACGTGCTGGCGTTGTCCGCCACCCCGATCCCGCGCACGCTGCACATGTCGCTCGCGGGCCTGCGCGACATCTCGGTCATCGCCACGCCGCCCCGCGGGCGGCGCCCGGTCAAGACCCACGTCGGCGAGTACGACTCGGAGCTCGTGGCCCTCGCGCTGCGGCGCGAGGTCGAGCGCGGCGGCCAGGCCTTCTTCCTGCACAACCGGGTCGAGTCGATCGACGAGGCGGCCGCCGCCCTCCGCGAGCAGCTCCCCGAGCTGCGCATCGCGGTCGCCCACGGGCAGCTCACCGAGCGGCAGCTCGAGTCGGTCATGGCGAGCTTCCTGGCGGGCGACGCCGACGTCCTGGTGTCCACCACCATCATCGAGTCGGGGCTCGACATCTCGGCCGCCAACACGCTCGTCGTCGAGCGCGCCGACACCCTCGGCCTGTCGCAGCTCTACCAGATCCGTGGCCGCGTCGGCCGCTCGGACGTGACGGCCCACGCCTACCTCTTCTATCCGGACGCCGAGCTCCTGTCCGAGGAGGCGCGGGCCCGGCTCACGGCCCTCGCCGACTACACGGAGCTCGGCTCGGGGTTCAAGGTCGCGATGCGCGACCTCGAGCTGCGCGGGGCGGGGAACCTGCTCGGCGACGAGCAGTCGGGTCACGTGGCCGCCGTCGGCTTCGAGCTCTACTGCGAGATGCTGGCCGAGGCCGTCGCGGAGCTGCAGGGGCTCGCCGCGCCGGGCGGCGCACCGCCCGTGCGGGTCGACGCCCAGGTCGACGCCTACGTCCCCGCCGCGTACGTGGGGCTCGAGTCGGCCAAGATCGACGTCCACCGGCGGATCGCCCTGGCCTTCTCGGAGGACGAGCTGCGCGACCTGCGCGTCGAGCTGGCCGACCGCTTCGGGCCCCTGCCCGAGCCGGTCGAGAGCCTGCTCGGCCTGCAGGAGGCGCGGCTCCAGCTGCAGCCGCTCGGCGCGGTGACGCTCGTCGTCCGCAAGGACCGGGTCGTGATCTCCGGCGTGACGCTCGGCGCCGACGAGGTCCGGGCGCTCCGCGGTGCGGCCGCCGGGGCGCTGTACGCGACGTCGCGTCGCGAGGTCACCCAGCGCGTCGACGGCGGCCCCGGCCCGGTGCAGGTCGCGGTCGACCTGGCCAGTGCCGTGGTTGGGG
>CADCWC010000460.1 GCA_902806305.1 uncultured Thermoleophilia bacterium
CACCGGCCGCGCCTACGGTGGGCGCGCCGTCGAGCACCAGCCGGGCGGGCACGGATCCGTCCGCGACGAGCGGCTCGAGGGTGACGTCGCCCGCCGCGATCGCCCGCGAGGCCGCCGCGCGCTCGTGGACCGGCACCGCGGCGACGACCTCGTCGGTGTAGAGGGCGTCGAAGCGGGTGGCCTCGGCGTCGACCGCCCCGCCGAGCGTCAGGAGCACGTCGACGCGGCCGCTCGCGACCGCCGTCCCGAGCCGGTCGAAGGGCACGAGCCGCACGGCGTGGCCGTGGTCGGGCAGGGTCGCCCGGATCGCGTCGAGCAACGGACCGGTGAGCGGGCCGAAGCCTCCGGGACGGACGCCGACGACGAGCCGCGGTCGCCCCGTCGCGCCGCCGTGCGCGGCGGCCTCCCGGCGCAGGTGCTCGGCGTCGACGAGCAGCCGGCGTGCCTGTGGCAGCAGCGAGCTGCCGGCCGGTGTGAGCGTGACCCGGCGGCTGTCGCGGTCGAACAGGCGCACGCCGAGGCTGCGTTCGAGCGCCGCGATCTGCTGCGAGAGCGACGGCGAGGCGATGTAGAGACGGGCGGCCGCGCGGCCGAAGTGCAGCTCCTCGGCGACCGCGACGAAGTACCCGAGCTGCCGGAGGTCCATGGCCTCGAGTGTGCTCGCTTCGCAGCGCGATGCCACGCGCCGCGCGACGGGTTCGGACTGCGACTTTCGTCGCGGGTGCCTGACACCCGAACGCCATAGCGTGCACGCCGTGCGCAGGCTCCTGGAAAGTCGCGATCGGCGGCCGATGCTCGTCCTCGCGGCGGTGCTCGCACCGTTCGTGGCCCTCGACGTGGCGTTCACACCGATCGGGGGCGGCGTGGCCCGCATCGCGGATGCGCCGGCGATCGCCCTCGCGCTCGTCCTGTCCGCCGCCGCGGCAGCGACGGACGTGCGCCCGCACGCTGGTGTCGTGGGCGCGGCCGGCGCCTTCATGGCTCTCGCGGCCGCGGGGCGCGTATCGAGCCTCGCCGCCTTCATCGTCCTCGCCACCGCGACGGCGGCGGCGTATCGCAGCGAGGGCCGCGGCGTCGCCGTCGCGCTCCCGGCGGGCCTGATCGCGCTCATCGTGACGCCCGTGGCGATGGGCGACCAGCCGATGACGGTCAACCTCGCCGGGAACGTGGCGCTCTTGTTCGCCGTCGTCCTGGCCGCCGCCAGCGCCCGAGATCAACGCCGGCGCGCCGCCAAGCTCGAGGCCAGGACCGACGAGCTCGAGCGGCTGCGCGCGAGCGAGACCCGCGAGGCGATCGCCCAGGAGCGTCTGCGCATCGCGCGCGAGGTCCATGATGCGGTCGGCCATGCCCTGGCGGCGATCACCGTGCAGGCGCGCGTGGCCACCCGGCGGCTCAGCCGGGACCCCGCTGCCGTGGCCGGCGCCCTCGCCGACATCTCCGAGCTCGCCGCGTCGGCGCTCGGCGACACGCGGGAGGCGGTCGGGCAGCTGCGGACGGCAGACGGTCCCGGCACCCGGCCGCAGCACGACCTCGACGGGCTCGACGAGCTCGTCGAGGCGCTGCGCGCGCCGGAACTGAAGGTCTCGCTGCGCCGCGAGGGCGACGGTCCGCCGGTGCCGGCCGCCGTCGAGGTGGCCGCCTACCGCATCGTCCAGGAGTCGCTGTCGAACGTCACCCGGCACGCCCGCGCCCGGGCGGCGAACGTCGTCGTGCGGCGCGAGCCGAGCGCGCTGGTGGTGGAGGTGACCGACGACGGGCCCGCAGCGGCCGCGGGCTTCGCCGAGGGCCATGGGTTGGTCGGGATGCGCGAACGCGCGGAGGGGCTGGGCGGGACCCTCGAGGCCGGGCCCCGCGACATCAGGGGGTGGCGCGTGCTCGCGCGGCTGCCGACGCGGTCATGAGCATCCGGCTGCTCCTCGCCGACGACCAGGCCGTCTTCCGGCGGGGCTTCCGGGCGCTGGCGGAGGACGAGGCGGACATCGAGGTCGTCGGCGAGGCGGTCGACGGCGCGCAGGCCGTCGACCTGGCGCGGCGTCGGAGGGCCGACGTCGTGCTGATGGACATCCGCATGCCGCGCATGGACGGCCTCGAGGCCACGCGGCGGCTGGCCGGCCCCGGCGTCGCGGACCCCGTCGACGTCCTCGTCCTCACGACGTTCGACGCCGACGAGCACGTCTTCGGCGCCCTCTCGGCCGGCGCCTCGGGGTTCCTGCTCAAGGACGCCGAGCCCGACGTCATCTTCGGCGCCATCCGCGCGGTCAGCCGAGGGCACGGCCTGATCGCGCCGGAGGTCACCCGCCGGCTCATCGCCCGGTTCGCGGCGGTCTCGCCGACCGGCGATCGGCGCGCGCTGCTCGACGAGCTGACCGCGCGCGAGGTCGAGGTGCTCGTCCTCCTCGCCCGCGGGCTGAGCAACGCCGACATCGCGGCGTCGCTGCACCTCGAGGAGGCCACGATCAAGGGCCACGTGAGCCGTGTCCTCGGCAAGCTCGGCCTGCGCAGCCGGGTGCAGGCGGTGATCCTCGCCTACGAGACGGGGCTCGTCAGCGCGGGCCCGGGCTGATCGCCCCGGATCAGAAGCGAACGCCTCTCGAACGGGAGGAAGCCGGTCGTGGACGTCGCGCCCCTGAGCGAGTGAACTCGCAGCGAGCACGCCGATACGAGGGAGATGGAACGCCATGCTGAGCCGCACCGCCCGCTGGTCCGCCGCGCACCCGTGGCGCACGTTGCTGATGTGGCTCGTCATCGCGCTGCCGGTGGGGGTCGCCGGTGCTGTCGGGCAGTACGCGGTGTCGACGGACGACACCGCGCGGTTCCTGCCGTCCGACGCTTCCTCGCGGCAGGCGCTCGAGATCGGACGCGAGGACTTCGGCCTGGCGCCGGGGACGTCGACGGTGACCGCGCTCGTCGAGCGCGTCGACGGCCGCGCGCTCGGCGGCGAGGACCGCACGGTCGTCGAGGGCCTCCGGGCGGTGGCCGACGGGTGGCGCCCGGACGTCGATGCGCTCAACGTCGGGGACGAGTTCATCGACGTGCGGGATCGCGCGGGCGCCGTGCTGTCGGCGACGGTCGGGCCGGCCGCGCCGGACCGGCGCTTCGTCCTCATCGGCCTGGACTGGCGGGCCAACACGATCGACCCGGTGGCCCACAGCGCCTACAAGCAGCTCCGCGACGCGCTGACCGAGCGCGCGGGCCGGGCAGGGTTGAGCGTCGCGTTCACGGGCGGCGTCGCGTCGGTCACCGACGCCGACGAGGCGCAGGCGACCCGCGCGACGGTGCAGGGGGTGCTCCTCTTCGTCGCCATCATCGTGCTGAGCTTCGTCTTCCTGCGCGGCGTGCTCGCGGCGGTCCTGCCGCTGCTCGTCGTCGCGCTCGTCGCCGCGGCGGCCGGGGGCCTCATCGTCCTCGCGGCCGCCGTCTCCGGCGTCGAGCTCGACGTCGGCACGACCCAGGTCGTGTCCGTGGTGCTCATCGGCATCGGCGTCGACTACTTCCTCTTCCTCCTCTTCCGCGTCCGCGAGCGGCTGAGGGCGGGCGAGCCGGCCCGCGTCGCCGCTGCCGAGGCGGGCGCCCGGATCGCACCGGTGATCGGCCTCGCCGCGCTGGTGCTCGCCGTCGCGTTCGCGACGCTGACCTTCGCGAGCTTCGGGCAGTTCCGGCTGCTCGGCCCGTCGATCGCCATCTCGG
>CADCWC010000461.1 GCA_902806305.1 uncultured Thermoleophilia bacterium
CGCGCCGCTGCTGCTGCACCGCTACGGGTTCGACGTGGCGGCGGTGATCTCCGCCTCCCACAACCCGTACCGCGACAACGGCATCAAGTTCTTCGGCGCGGACGGCCACAAGCTCCCCGACGAGGCCGAGCTGGCGATCGAGCGCCGCCTCGAGGACCCGGACGACGGCGTCCCCGAGCGCATCGGCTCGGTGCGCGCCCTGCGCGGCACGCAGGAGGACTACCTGCGCGAGCTCCTCGTCCGCTTCGACGGCCTCGACCTGACGGGCCTCGACGTCCTGCTGGACTGCGCCAACGGCGCCACGCACCGGGTCGCCCCCGAGGCGTTCCGGCGCCTGGGCGCCGAGCCCACCGTCCTGGCCGCCGAGCCCGACGGGCGCAACATCAACGCGGGCTGCGGCTCCACCCACGTCGAGGCGCTCGCCGAGCGCGTCGTCGCCGGCGGCCACGCCGTCGGCTTCGCGTTCGACGGGGACGGCGACCGCGTCCTGGCCGTCGACCGGACGGGCGCGGTGGTGGACGGCGACGAGCTCGTCGCCCTCGCGGCGCTGCACCTGCGCGACACGGACCGCCTGGGCGGCGGCGTCGTCGTGACGGTGATGACGAACTTCGGCTTCCACACGGGGATGGCGGCGCACGGGATCGAGGTGGCCACGACGAAGGTCGGCGACCGCTACGTCCTGGAGGAGCTGCGCGCCCGCGACTGGATCCTGGGCGGCGAGCAGTCCGGGCACATCATCGACCGCTCCTTCAACCCGACGGGCGACGGGATCGCGTCGGCGCTGCTGGTCCTCGAGGCGCTCGGCGGTCGGGACCTGGCCGAGCGGGACGTCATGGCCAAGCTCCCCCAGCGCCTGGTCAACGTGCGCGTGGCCGACCGCGACAAGGTCATGGCCGATCCCGCCCTGACGGAGGCCATGGCGGTCGAGCAGGAGGCGCTGGCCGGTCGCGGGCGGGTGCTCGTGCGCCCGAGCGGGACCGAGCAGCTCGTGCGGGTGATGGTCGAGGCACCGTCCGACGACGAGGCCGACGCGGTCTGCGGCCGCCTCGTGGCCCTCGCCGAGACGGCCTCGACGCCGGTCTAGCACGCTCGCTCGACGTCGGCGGCCGTTGCTACGGTCCCGCGTCATGTGCGGCATCGTCGGCTACGTGGGCAGGCGCCCGGTGCAGGAGCTCCTGCTCGGCGGCCTCCGCAAGCTCGAGTACCGGGGCTACGACTCCGCGGGGATCTCCGTCCTGGCCGACGGGCGCATCGAGGCCGTCCGGGCCGTCGGGAACCTGGACCGCCTTGAGGCGGCGCTCGGGGCGACGGCGTCCGACCCGGGCGGCGTGGCCGTGGCCACGCAGGCGCCCGTCACGGGCATCGGCCATACGCGCTGGGCGACGCACGGCCGCGTCAACGAGGCCAACGCCCACCCGCACTTCGACACGACGGACCGCGTCCACATCGTGGTCAACGGGATCGTGGAGAACTACCTCGCGCTGCGCGAGACGCTGCGCGATCGCGGCGCCGTGTTCACGAGCGAGACGGACGCGGAGGTCATCGCCCACCTGGTGGCCTACCACCTCGCCTCGGGCTCGCTGCTGGACGCCGTGCTCGCGGCGTACGCCGAGCTCGAGGGGCACTTCGCGTTCGTGGCGATGGCGGCGGAGGAGCCCGACGTCCTCGTCGGCGCGCGCAAGGAGTGCCCGCTCATCGTGGGCCGCGGGGAGGGGGAGACCTTCTTCGCCTCCGCGGTGCCGGCCTTCCTCGCCCACACGCGCGACGTGCAGTACATCGAGAACGGCGAGATCGTCCGCATCACGCCCGACGGCGCCGATTTCCTCACGGCCGACGGGACGCCGCTGGACCGCGAGGTCCACCACGTCGAGTGGGACGAGGAGACCGCCGAGAAGTCGGGCTACGAGACGTTCATGCTCAAGGAGATCCACGAGCAGGCCGACGCGCTGGCCGAGACGATCGCCGACCGCACCGTCCGCGACGACGGCGTGGACCTCGACGACGCGGGCGCCCTGCCCGAGCAGGTCCTGCGCGAGGCCCGGCGGATCATCGTCGTGGGCTGCGGGACCTCGTACCACGCGGGCCTCATCGGGGCCTACGCGCTGGAGACCTGGGCCCGCATGCCGGTCGTGGTCGACGTGGCCAGCGAGTTCCGCTACCGCGACCCGGTCGTCATGGACGGCGACCTGGTCATCGGCATCACGCAGTCCGGCGAGACCGCCGACACGCTCGCCGCCATGCGCCTGGCGCAGGAGCGCGGGGCGACCGTGCTCGCCATCACGAACGTCATGGGCTCGCAGGCCACGCGCGACGCCGACGGCGTGCTCTACACGCGGGCGGGCCTCGAGGTCTCCGTGGCGGCGACGAAGACCTTCATCACCCAGGTGGCGATGATGTACCTCCTGGCCCTCCGCCTGGCGGAGCTGCGCGGGACGATGGACCGCGCGGAGCTCGTGCGGCTCGTCGCGGAGATGAAGCACGTCCCGTCGCTCGTCGAGCAGACCGTCGCCGCGGCCGAGGAGGCCGTCCAGGAGGCCGCCGACGAGCACTTCGAGAAGGACTTCTTCCTCTACATCGGCCGCCACGTCGGGCTCCCGGTGGCGCTCGAGGGCGCCCTGAAGCTCAAGGAGATCTCCTACATCTCCACGGACGCCTATGCGGCGGGGGAGATGAAGCACGGGCCGATCGCCCTGCTCGACCAGAGCACCCCCGTGGTCGCCGTGGCCACGGACTCGCCCGTGCTCGAGAAGCTCGTCTCGAACATGCAGGAGGTCCGGGCCCGCGGCGCGCACGTCATCGCCGTCGCCTCGGAGGGCAACGTGACCATCGGCGAGCACGCCGAGCAGGTCATCCGCGTCCCGCAGGCCGACTGGATGGTCCAGCCGCTGCTCGCCGTCATCCCGCTGCAGCTCCTGGCCTACGCGATCGCCCGCCGGCGCGGACTCAACGTCGACCAGCCGCGGAACCTGGCCAAGACCGTCACGGTCGAGTAGGCCCCGAGCCGCCACCCGCCCGTGCCGGTCGGCCTCGACCTGCTGGAGATCGAGCGCCTGGAGCGTGCGCTCGCGCGGCGGCCCGGCCTGGCGCTGCGGCTGTTCACGGACGGCGAGCGGGCCTACGCGGCCGGCAAGGGCCGCCCGGGGCAGCACCTGGCGGCGCGCTTCTGCGCGAAGGAGGCGATCGTCAAGGCGCTCGCGCTCGACGTCTTCGTCCCCCAGGACATCGAGATCGTCGGGGGCGGAGCGGACGGCACCCAGGTGCGCCTGCACGGTCCGGCCGCCGCGCGCGCGGCCGAGCTGGGCGTGCAGGTCCGCATCTCGCTGACCCACACGAAGGTCCTCGCGGGCGCGGTCGCGGTGCTCGAGTGACCGGCCTGCCCGCCTGGCTGGACCCGCTCCCCGCGCCGGACGCCATGCGCGCCGCCGACGCGGCGGCCATCGCCGCGGGCACGCCCGGGATCGAGCTCATGGAGCGCGCGGCCGCCGGCCTGGCACGCGTGGTGGAGGAGGAGGTGCCGCGCGGCGAGCTGGCGGTCCTGTGCGGCAAGGGCAACAACGGGGGCGACGGCTACGCGTGCGCGCGGCTGCTGCGCGCGCGGGGGCGCACGGTGACCGTCGTGGCGGTCGCGCCGGAGGCCGAGCTCGCGGGCGACGCGCGAGCCGCGGCGGAGGCGCTGA
>CADCWC010000462.1 GCA_902806305.1 uncultured Thermoleophilia bacterium
GGCCCGGCTATGATCGACCCGCCGCGGCGGCGCGTCAATTCCCGCCGGTCGATCGCGGGGCGCACGGCGGGGCGCACGTACCCCGCCCGCGGCCGCGAGTCGCCCGAACGGGGTACTCGAGGACTGGCCCTCCCGCCGACGCGGCGGGACCGCCAGACGGCGCATGGTACCGGGGCGTCGCGCAGGTCGCGGCGCGATCGCGCTGCGATCTCCCGAACGACATCTCACCTTGGAGCCGGACCGATGAGCACGAGCGCGGAAGGCGAACGTCCCAACGCAGGCGGACCCGACGGGCCGCACGACAGCGACGCCGGCCTGCAGGCGGAGCTCCGCCGCGAGGCCGCGGAGCAAGCGGCCCTCGGCGGCGACACGTCGATGAACCGGAACCTGACCGGCTCGACGACCTGGGTCACGCTGGGTGACGGCGCCGACGACGCCCCGGCGGACCAGCCCGACGCGCCGGACGGGCGCGGCGAGCCGGGAGCCCGGTGACGGTCTCGCCGGAGCCGAGACGCCACGGGGAGCCGGCCGTCGCGTCGACGCCGCCGGCCGACGCGCGCGACGGCGAGCTCGCCCGCGCTTCGGCCGAGATCGCGGTGCGGCTCGACCGGCGCGGCGTGCGTCTCTCCGGGCGCGAGAGCCCGGGGCAGCTCGTCGATCTGCTCGATGCGGTGGAGCGCTTCGAGGCGACCGCGGAGCGGGCGGGCGCCGATCTGCTGATCGACGAGCCGGTGCACGGCGCGGTGTACCCACTCAAGCCCGACGACCCGGCCTTCGTGCTCCCGGTTCGCGTCGAGGGCGAGTCGGTCGCGGACTTCACCGATCGGGTCGTCGACGCCACCGCCCGCGCGGCCCGCGCCCACCGGCACCGCCACACGCACGACCGTGAGTGAGGGCGCGCCGCCGGCGCTCCCTCCCGCCGCGCCGCACCCCACGCCCGTCCACCTTCCCGAGGACCGACGCGCACCGATGTCAGGCAAACTCGAAGGCAAGATCGCCGTGGTCACCGGCGGCACCACCGGCATCGGGCTCGCCACCGCGGCGCGCTTCGCCGCCGAGGGCGCGCGCGTCTACGTCACCGGCCGGCGCCAGAGCGAGCTCGACGCCGCCGTCGCCGTGATCGGCGAGCGCGCCACCGGCGTCCGGGCCGACTCGTCGAAGCTCGACGACCTCGACCGGCTGTTCGCGCGGATCGACGCCGAGCAGGGGCGCGTCGACGTGCTGTTCGTGAACGCGGGCGGCGGGTCGCTGCTCCCGCTCGGCGCGATCACCGAGGCGCAGTACGAGGACACGTTCGGCCGCAACGTCCGCGGCGTGCTGTTCACCGTGCAGAAGGCGCTCCCGCTCCTCGGCGACGGCGCCTCGGTGATCCTCACGTCGTCGACGACGAGCGTCAAGGGCACCGCGGCGTTCAGCGTCTACAGCGCGTCGAAGGCCGCCGTGCGCAACTTCGTCCGCAGCTGGATCCTCGACGTGAAGGGGCGCGGCATCCGCGTCAACGCCATCAGCCCCGGCCCGATCGACACCCCCGGGCTGCGCGAGCTCGCCGGCACGCCCGAGGCGGCACAGGGGCTGCTGGACTACCTCGCGTCGCAGGTGCCGCTCGGGCGCGTCGGCACCCCGGACGAGATCGGGAAGGCGGCGGTGTTCCTGGCCTCCGACGACGCGAGCTTCGTCAACGGCGTCGAGCTGTTCGTCGACGGCGGCGCCGCGCAGGTCTGATCCGCGCCGCTCACCCGCCGCCGCGCGCCGCCGCGTCCGGCGCCTCATCGCTGCCTAACGGCGGCCCCACCGCGAGCCCCCCGCATGACCGACCCCGTTCCGTCCCGCGGCTTCCGCGGCCGCCGCCCCGCCGGCGACCGCCGCCTCCCGCCCGGCCAGTACGAGACGCACGACTTCCCGGTGCTCTCGGCCGGCCCCACGCCGCGCACGCCGCTCGACGCGTGGGACTTCACCGTGCGCGGGCCCGACGGCGCGGCCGCGCGGTGGAGCTGGGCGGAGTTCCAGGCGCTCCCGCGCGAGACGCCCACCGTGGACATCCACTGCGTCACCAAGTGGTCGAAGTTCGGGACCACCTGGGAGGGCGTCTCGGTCGACACCCTGCTCGCCCTGGCCGAGGCGCGCGGCGTGCGGCGCGCCGACTACGTGCTGGCCGTCTGCGACGGCGACTACACGACCAACCTCACGCTCGCCGACGTCACCGGCGGGAAGGCGTGGGTGGCGTTCGGCTACGGCGGGGCCCCGCTCGAGGCGGCGCACGGCGGCCCGGCGCGGCTGCTCGTGCCGCACCGCTACTTCTGGAAGAGCGCCAAGTGGGTGCGCGGGCTCCAGCTCGGCGACGACGACCGCCCGGGCTTCTGGGAGCAGCTCGGCTACCACGACCGCGCGGACCCGTGGACCGAGCAGCGCTATGCCGGCGACCCGTGAGCGCGCCGACGTGAGCGCGCCGACGCCGCCGGCCGCGGCAGCGCCCACCCGCGCGGCGCCGCGTGCGCCGCTCCCGTGGCGGCGCGCACTCGTCGTGGACGCGGTCGCCGAGACCCCGCACGCGCGGTCGCTCGTGCTCGACGTGCCGGGGTGGCCCGGGCACCGGCCCGGCCAGCACGTCGACGTGCGCCTCACCGCCGACGACGGCTACCAGGCCCAGCGCAGCTACTCGATCGCCTCGCCCCCGGAAGCCGCCGGCGCGGCGGGTCGCGTCGTGCTCACGGTGGAGCGACTCGAGGACGGCGAGGTCTCGCCGTACCTCGCCGGCGAGCTCCGGCCGGGCGACCCGCTCGAGCTGCGCGGCCCGATCGGCGGCCACTTCGTGTGGGACGTCTCGCTCGGCGGCCCGCTCCTGCTCGTCGCCGGCGGCTCCGGCGTCGTCCCGCTGATGGCGATGCTGCGCCACCGCGCCGCGGCGGGCGGCGGCCCACCAGCCCGCCTGCTCTACTCGACCCGCACGCTCGACGAGGCGCTCTACCGCGACGAGCTCGCAACGCTCGCCGCCGGCGACGACGCGCTCGCGGTGGTGCACACGCTCACTCGCGCCGCGCCGCCGGGGTGGAGCGGCTACCGGCGACGCATCGACGGCGCGATGCTCGCGGCGGTGGCGTTCCCGCCCGCCGAGCGGCCGCACGTGTTCGTCTGCGGCCCCACGCCGATGGTCGAGGCGGCGGCGTCCGCGCTGGTGGAGCTGGGCCACGACCCGGCGCGCGTGAAGACCGAGCGGTTCGGCCCCTCCGGTCCGGCCGCGTGAGGCGCACCGTCATCCGCATCGTCATCCGTACCCCAAGGAGGACCTCGTGAGCGAGCACGCATCGTCCCGTCTCGGCGCCGACGACGGTCACCTCGACGGCAACGCCGCGGGCGGGCTCCTGCGCGAGCTGTTCGCCGTCGACGTCACGGCGGCCGACGCGACCTGCGCCTCGTGCGCGACCACCGGCCCGGTGGGCGCGCTCGTCGCCTACGGTCACCGGATGGGCGCCGTGCTGCGCTGCCCGCGGTGCGCGGCCCCGGTGCTCCGCGTCGTGCGCACCCCCACCGGCCACTGGCTCGACCTCAGCGGCGCGCGCGTCGTGCGGGTCCGGGCCCTCACCGACGCGGCGCCCCCGCCCGCCTAGCGGCGTCGACCGGCGGCACGGCGTCGAGCGCCGCGCGGAGGTCGGGCTCCGCGATGCCG
>CADCWC010000463.1 GCA_902806305.1 uncultured Thermoleophilia bacterium
CGCCGACGTGCACGTCCCCGGCCCGTATTCGCCGCAGGCCGTCCCGGCGCCCGCACCCACCGCGACGGACGACCGGGGCCTGGAGGTCCGGCTGCGCTCGCGCGGCGCGCGGGTCGCGTTCGACGTCCTGCGCGACGGGCGGACGGTCAACGACGAGCTGCAGCCCTACCTCGGCGCCAAGGGCCACCTGGTGACGCTGCGCACCGGCGACCTGGCCTACCTGCACACCCATCCGGACGGCGACGAGCTCGCGTTCGAGACGGAGCTGCCCTCCGCGGGCACCTACCGGACGTGGGTCCAGTTCAAGCTCGACGGCCGGGTCCACACCGCGGCCTTCACCCAGGAGCGCACGCCGTGAGCACCCAGCTCGACCTCCCCATAACCGGCATGACCTGCGCCTCGTGCGCCAACCGCATCGAGCGGAAGCTGAACAAGCTCGACGGCGTGACCGCGAGCGTCAACTACGCCACCGAGAAGGCGTCGGTGACGTTCGACGACGGCGCGGTCACCCCGGACGACCTCGTCGAGACGGTCCGGGCGGCGGGCTACGACGCGGCGCTGCGCGAGGCGGGCGCGGCCGACGCGGCCGAGGCCGAGGCGGCCGACCCCACCCGCTCCCTGCGCACGCGGCTCATCGCGTCGGCGGTCCTGTCGCTGCCCGTGCTGCTGCTGTCGATGATCCCGGCGCTGCAGTTCGACAACTGGCAGTGGCTCGCGTGGAACCTGGCCACGCCCGTGGTGCTCTGGGCGGCGTGGCCGTTCCACCGCGCCGCCTGGCTGAACCTCCGGCACGCCACGGCCACGATGGACACGCTCATCAGCGTCGGAACGCTCGCGGCGTGGGGATGGTCGGTCGTCGCCCTGTTCTTCGGCGACGCCGGGATGACGGGCATGAAGATGGGCTTCGACCTCCTGCCCGACCGGTCCGCGACGCTCGATCACCTCTACTTCGAGGTGGCGGCGGTCGTGACCACGTTCATCCTCGCGGGCCGGTACTTCGAGGCGCGCGCCAAGCGCCGCGCCGGGTCCGCGCTGGCCGCGCTGCTCGAGCTCGGCGCCAAGGACGTCGCGGTCCTCGACCCGTCCGGCGCCGAGCGGCGGGTCCCGGTCGACGCGCTGCGGCGGGGCGCGCGCTTCGTCGTGCGCCCGGGCGAGAAGGTGGCCACGGACGGCGTCGTCGTGGAGGGCAGCTCCGCGGTCGACCAGTCCCTGCTCACCGGGGAGTCGATTCCCGTCGAGAAGCGGCCGGGCGACGAGGTGGCCGGCGCCACGGTCAACGTGGGCGGCCGGCTCGTCGTGGAGGCCACCGCGGTCGGCGCGGACACCGCGCTCGCGCAGATCGCGCGGCTCGTCACCGAGGCCCAGAGTGGCAAGGCGCCCGTGCAGCGGCTGGCCGACCGGATCTCGGGCGTCTTCGTCCCCGTCGTCCTCGCCGTGGCCGCCGGCGCGCTCGGGTTCTGGCTCGGCGCCGGGGAGAGCGCGGCGTTCGCGTTCACCGCCGCCGTCGCCGTCCTCATCATCGCCTGCCCCTGCGCCCTCGGGCTGGCCACGCCGACCGCGCTGCTGGTCGGCACGGGCCGCGGCGCCCAGCTCGGGCTGCTCATCAAGGGGCCGGAGATCCTCGAGTCCACGCGCCGCGTCGACACCGTCGTGCTCGACAAGACGGGGACCGTCACCTCCGGGCGGATGACGCTGCTCGACGTCGCCACGGCCGGCGGCGCCGGGCGGGACGAGGTCCTGCGCCTGGTCGGCGCGCTCGAGGACGCCTCCGAGCATCCGATCGCCCGGGCGATCGCGCGCGCCGCCCGGGAGCGCGTCGGCACGCTGCCGCCGGTCGAGTCCTTCGCCGCCCGCGAGGGCCTCGGGGTGGAGGGCGTGGTCGACGGCCACGGCGTCGTCGCCGGCCGCCCGGCCCTGCTGGCCGACTGGGGCATGCACCTGCCCGCGCCCCTGCAGGCCGTCAAGGACGAGGCCGAGGCCCGCGGGCAGACCGCGATCGCCGCGGGCTGGGACGGCCAGGTTCGCGCCGTGCTCGTCGTCGCCGACGCGCCCAAGCCGACGTCCGCCGAGGCGGTCCGCCGGCTGCGGGAGCTCGGCCTGCGCCCCGTCCTGCTCACGGGCGACAACGCGTCGACCGCGCGCGCGGTCGCCGCGCAGGTGGGCATCGACGAGGTCATCGCGGAGGTCCTGCCGTCCGAGAAGGCCGCGGTCGTCCGGCGCCTGCAGGACGAGGGCCGCGTCGTCGCCATGGTCGGCGACGGGGTCAACGACGCTCCCGCCCTCGCCCAGGCCGACCTCGGCCTGGCCATCGGCACGGGCACGGACGTCGCGATCGAGGCCTCGGACCTCACGCTCGTCTCGGGCGACCTGCGCGCCGCCGCGGACGCCATCCGCCTGTCGCGCCGGACGCTCGGGACGATCCGGTCGAACCTGTTCTGGGCGTTCGCCTACAACGTGGTCCTCATCCCGGTCGCCGCCGCCGGCTTCCTCAATCCGGTGCTGGCCGGCGCCGCGATGGCCTTCAGCTCGGTCTTCGTGGTCACGAACTCGCTGCGGCTGAGGACGTTCCGGGCCGAGCGGGACGCCTGACCGACGGTGCCCGCGGCAGGGCTCACCCGGCCGGGGCGTCCTCCTCGGGCCGGGCGTCCTGCTCGTCGGCCGGCTCGGCCGGCGGCTCGCCGTGGCGCGAGCCGCTCTGGTCCGTGAACGCGTCCCCGTGCGCCTTGCTCGGCGCGGGGGCGGGGCTCGCGGGGGTCTCCGGATCCACGGTGGGGTCGCTCATGGCGTTCCCCTACCCGGAGCGCCCGCCGCCGCTCAGCGGTGCACGCGTCCCGTGGTGCGCCGGCCGACGATGGCCCGGTACAGCAGCAGGAGCAGCAGGGAGCCCGCGATGGCGATGACCCAGGTGCCGATGTCGAAGAACTCGTCGAGGTCGCCGATGCCGAGGGCGCTCGCGATGAAGCCGCCGACGATTGCTCCGACGATGCCGATGAGGATGGTGATGAAGATGCCGCCCGGGTCGTCTCCCGGGAGGATCGCCTTGGCGATGGCTCCCGCGATGAGGCCCAGCACGATCCAGCCGATGATGCCCATGTGATGCTCCGTTCCCTTGGGGTGTGTACGTCCTTGTGCGTCGAGGCTTTCCCGGGCGGCCCCCCGCCCACGCACGCCCTGACCCAGCCACTACCTTCTGGACCCGATGCTCGGGGACGCGGCTCAGGAGACGGTGCTCGAGCTGTTCGCGGCGTTCGCGGCCCGCGACGCGGAAGCCGCCATCGCGGTGGTCCACCCCGCCCTGGAGTTCTATCCGCAGCCCACGGGCGAGCTCGCCGGCCGGCGGGAGCCCTACCGCGGACACGACGGGTTCCGCCGCTACCTCGAGGACGTCGACCGGGTGTGGGAGGAGTTCGAGGTCGCCCCGGCCGACTTCCGCGTCGCGGGGGCCGGCGTCATCTGCTTCGGCCACGCGACGGGGCGTCCCCGCGGGTCCGAGGAGCGACGGCGGGTGCCCGTCATCTGGGTGTTCCGGCTTCGCGAGGGGCTCGTCGTGTTCTGCCGCGTCGCCCGCACCGCCGCCGAGGCGACGGCGCTCGCAAGCCACCCGGACGTCGCCGCCGGCTGACCGCGGCTAGGGCCGCGCCGCCGCGGCCGGCGGCG
>CADCWC010000464.1 GCA_902806305.1 uncultured Thermoleophilia bacterium
TTGCCGCCGTACTCGTTCGGGATCCACTCGCCCGGCTCCCGCGAGTAGTCGAGGTAGAGCATCGAGGCGACGGCGTCCACGCGCAGCCCGTCGGCGTGGTAGACGTCGAGCCAGAACGCCGCGCTCGAGAGCAGGAAGCTGCGGACCTCGTTGCGGCCGTAGTTGAAGATCGCGCTCTTCCAGTCGGGGTGGAAGCCGAGCCGCGGGTCGGCGTGCTCGTAGAGGTGCGTGCCGTCGAAGTAGCCGAGCGCGTGCTCGTCGGTCGGGAAGTGGGACGGCACCCAGTCGAGCAGCACGCCGATCCCCGCCCGGTGCAGGTGGTCCACGAGCCCCATGAAGTCCTGGGGCGTGCCGAAGCGGCTCGTCGGGGCGAAGTAGCCGGTCGTCTGGTAGCCCCAGGACGGCGCGTACGGGTGCTCCATGATCGGCATCAGCTCGACGTGCGTGAAGCCGAGCCGTGCGACGTGCTCGGTCAGCCGCGGCGCGAGCTCGCCGTAGGTCAACGAGCGCCCGCCCTCCTCCGGGACGCGCATCCACGAGCCGAGGTGGAGCTCGTAGACGCTCATCGGCGCCTCGAGCTGCCTGCGGGCGGCCCGCGCCGCGAGCCACGCCGCGTCCTGCCAGCCGAAGCTCTCGAGGTCCCACACCACGGAGCCCGTCAGCGGCGGTGTCTCGGCGTGGAAGGCGAACGGGTCGGCCTTGTCGACCCGGTAGCCCGCGACGCGCGAGGCCACGTGGTACTTGTAGAGGGCGCCGGGCCCGACGCCCTCGACGACGCCCTCCCAGATGCCCGAGCTGCCGCGGGGCCGGAGGGGCGTCTCGGTGCGGTTCCAGCCGTTGAAGTCGCCGACCACGTGCACCGACTCGGCGTTCGGCGCCCAGACGGCGAACGACGTCCCCTCGACCGGCCCGGTCAGGACGTGGGCCCCGAGCCGCCGGTAGAGGCGGCGGTGCGTCCCCTCGTTGAAGAGGTGCAGGTCCTCGTCCGTGAGGAGGCTGACGTCGTGCCGGACGGGGTGCGCCACACGAGCCATCGCCTGATCGTAGCCCGCCCGCCTCGCGGCTGTGGCGGGCGCGCGACCGCCTGATCCGCCGCCGTGCCACGGCGGGCGTCAGGGCGTGGGCATCCCCTGCCCGACGGAGCGGAGGAACGCGACCACGACGTCCGGGGTGAACTGGGTGCCCACGCAGCGCCGGAGTTCGGCCACGGCGTCGTCCGTCGCCATGCCCGACCGGTAGGGCCGGTCGCTCGTCATGACGTCCCAGGCGTCGGCGAGGGCCAGGATCGCGGCGCCCTGGGGGATCGCGTCGCCGCGCAGGCCCCGCGGATAGCCGGTGCCGTCCGGCCGCTCGTGATGGGCCCGGATCCAGGAGACCTGGTCGACGTCGAGCACCTCCTCGGCGATCTGCGCGCCGAGCTCGGCGTGCTGCCGCATCAGCTCCGTCTCGGCGGCCGTCAGGGGACCCGGCTTGAGCAGGACCGAGTCGGGCACACCGATCTTGCCGACGTCGTGGACCCGGGCGGCGTCGCGAAGACGGGTCACGGACGTGCCATCCCAGCCGAGCGCCTCCGCGACGTCGGCCGCGACGTCGGCCACCCGCTCGGCGTGGTCCGCCGTGGACGGGTCCTTGGCGTCGATCGCCCGGGCCAGCGCCCGGATGCCCGCAAGGGCGTGCGCGCGCGTCAGCCGCTCCGCCCGCTCCTCGGCCGACAGCTCGCGGACCACGTCGGGGCTGTAGAGCCAGGCGGCGTTGCGCCCGTGGCCCTTGGCCCAGTAGAGCGCACCGTCGGCCAGCCGGTAGAGCGCGTCGGCGTCGTCGCCGGCCCGCGCCAGGTCGCAGACCCCGAGCGACACGGTCACGGGGTAGCCGTCGAGCGGGGCCGAGACGATGAGCTCCCGGAGTCGCTCGGCAGCCTCGATCGCCTCGGCCGGACCGACGTCGGGCAGGAGCAGCGCGAACTCGTCGCCGCCGAGCCGGCCGAGCGACTCGCCGGCGCGTACGGCGGGCGAGATCCGCTCGGCCAGGGCGGCCAGCACCCGGTCGCCCGTCTGGTGTCCCGCCGCGTCGTTGACGAGCTTGAAGTGGTCGACGTCCATCAGCACGAGCGACAGGTCGGAGCCCCGCCGCCGCGCCCGCTGGAGCTCCTCGGCGAACCGGTCGTGGAACCCTCGGTGGTTGAGGCAGCCGGTCAGCGGGTCGGTCAGCGCCTGCGCCGCCAGGCGGTCCCTCGCCTCGGCGTTGGCGATCGCCGTGCCGACCAGGTCGGCGAACCGGACGAGCCGCTCCTCGGCGCCCGGCGGGATGCCGACCGGGTCCGTCGAGCCGACGATGAGCACGCCCCAGCGCTCGCCGCCGACCGTCACGGGCGCGGCCACCGCGGAGCGGTACGGCTGGAAGACGGGCGCCATGCCGTCCTCCTCGGGACCGAGCCCGCGGCGACCGACCGGCGCGACACCGCCGCCTACGCTCGCCACCAGGCCACCCTCGATCCGAGGAATCCTCGTGCCCGGCCGGATGGGCGGCATGCCCTCGCCGTTGGCCGAGCCGACGACCACCACGTCGCCCTCCACGCGCAGTCTGCTGACGACTGCGCCGTCACCCCCGAGCAGCCGGCACGTCTCGTCGGCGACGAGGTGGAAGAGCTCGGCGGGATCGAGCTCGTGCGCGACCGCCGTGGCCACGCGCCGCAGGGCGCCCTGCTCGGCCGCGAGCTCCGCCGCCGCGCGCTCCGCCTGCACGCGCGGCGTGACGTCGAGCGCGACGCCGACCAGCCCGGTCACGGCGCCCGACGCGTCGAACTGGGGCTCGAAGCGGGCGTCGAACGCCACCTCGCCGAGCTGCAGCGTGGCGGCCACGGGCACGCCGGTGAGCGCCTCCTGGACGGAGCGGCCGACGTCCGAGTCGGCGCCGTAGAGCTCGAACACCGAACGGCCGAGGCGCAGTCTCGTGCGGCCGCCGAGTGCCTCCAGCCCTCGACCGTCCGAGAACCGCAGGATGCCCGCGGCGTCGATCTCGAACAGCACGACAGGAGCGGCGCGCGTCACGCGTCGCAGCCGCGCCTCGCTCTCCCGCAGCGCCGTCTCGGCCCGCATCCGCTCCGTCACGTCGATCACGATGCCGTCGGCGACGACCGGGTCCCGCGTGTCCGGGCGCGGCCGCACGCGATCGAGCACGTGGCGCTCGCGTCCCTCGCTGCCGATCACGCGGTACACCACGTCGACCGGCTCGCCGTCCGCCGCGCGGGCGTTGGCCTGCCTGACGGCAGGCATGTCGTCCGGATGGATGAGCGGCGCGAGCCAGGCGTCGGCCTCCTCCGGCGTGACGGCGCGGCCCACGAGCCGCTCCCAGCCGGGCCCGAGGTACGTGAGCCGCGGCTCGTCGCCCGGCGTCAGCTCGAGCGTGTACAGCACCTCGTCGATGCCCGACACGACCCGGTCGAGCGCCGCCCGCGCCTCGGCGAGCTCGGCCCGAGCGTCGTGCCCCGCGGAGACGTCCGAGACGATCCCGCTGACGAGCGTCCCCCCGCCCGGACGAGGCCGGCCGCGGCACCGGGCGTGCAGGTGGTGCTGCCGCCCGTCGGCGAGGAGGACCCGGTACTCGACCGCCGCGTCGCGGCCGGCGCGCAGGAGCTCGACG
>CADCWC010000465.1 GCA_902806305.1 uncultured Thermoleophilia bacterium
GTCGCCCGGCCGTCGTGCTGCCGCCGGTTCAACCGACGTGCGGCGCGCCGGCCGCCCGCAGGAGCGCCGTGAGGCTGAGCGCGTTGCCGGCGGCGGCGCCGGAGGCCGTGTTGTCGAAGATGCACCAGCTCTCCACCCCACGCGCGACGTCGTCCCGCATGGCGCCCGCCACGCCCGCGATCGTGGCGTCGTCGTACGACGAGCGGTACGTCACCGGGCTCCCGTGCAGGCGCCGGTAGACGAATCCGGGCCAGCCGCCGGGCAGTGCCGCGGCGGGCACCGGCGCCGGGTCGGCCGCCACGCGAGCCACCCCGAGCCGGACGAGGAGCTCCTCGGCGTCGGTCTCGAACCAGCTCGGATGACGCGGCTCGCACACGACGCGACCGCCGTGCCGCGCGCCCAGATCGACGAGGAAGCGCTCGACGGCGTCGGCGTCGAAGGCCAGGCTGGGCGGCAGCTGCACGAGCAGCGGCCCTCGCCGTCCACCGAGCGCCGCCGTCTCGTCCAGGAAGCGCCCGAGCGGCTCGCCGACGTCGACCAGTCGCCGCCCGTGGGTGATGTCCTTCGGCACCTTGACCGAGAACCGGAACGACGGCCCGACCGCCGCCGCCCACCGCGCGTACGTGCCCGGCCGGTGCGGGCGGTGGAACGACGAGTTGATCTCGACGACCGGCAGGCGAGCCGCGTAGCGCATGAGGTGCGGGCCGGCTCCGGGGAACCGATCGCCGAGCGCGCCGGGGATGCTCCAACTCGCGCAGCCGACAAGCGCCTTCGCCCGCGAGTCGTCGACCCCGGCGACGCCGCGTGCCGATGGGCCGTCTGCGTGCATGGCGTCACGTACCCCGCGCCCGACCCGTGCCACACGGGTCGGCGGACGCAGTCGCCGCGGCGCCCGGGCGGCACGCCGGGCGGCGACGCCGCGCTCGGGCGCTCGTCAGTCGGCTTCGGCGACGAGCACGGCCGGCTCGTCGCGGTGCGACGGGTACATGAACTCGAAGCGCTCGAGCGCGAGATCATCGAGCGCCGTCAGGTCGTCGACGAACATCGCGGTCTCAGTCGGCACCGCGTCGACGGGGATCTCGACGCGCCCGGTCGGTGGAATCGCGACGACGGCGACGGCGGCGGGAGTCGAAGGAGTGGCCGCCTCTCGGCGCTCCACGATGCAGTCCTGCATGGATCGGCGGCGCGCCAGGCGGTCGAACACCGCCTGTGTACGCACCTCGTCCGGAAGGCTCGACGCAACGAGGGCTGGACGGGGCACGGACGCGGGCAGGCGCATCACATCTGCCGGCGCCGGGTACACCGTCACCGTACCGACCCGAACCGGAGGTTCTCGATGATCGTCCTCGGCGTTCTGCTGCTGATACTCGGCTTCGTCCTCGACATCGGCATCCTGTGGACGATCGGCATCATCCTCCTGGTGGTGGGCGCCATCCTGGCCGTCCTCGGCACCATGGATCGCGCCGTCGGCGGACGGCGCCACTGGTACTGATCCAGCAGCGCCGCCTCGCGCGTCACGCAGCGAGGACGGACCGGGGCGAGCGCTCCGCGCGGGTTGCTCAGGCCCGCTGATGTGGGCCCGTTCGCCGATCCACGTACGGCTAGGTGGTGGGTCGACGCCCTGGCCTCCGGAGCCGCCCTGGGTGCCTGCCGCGGTCTACGTCCCTGCTCCCGTCTGCGTTCGCACCTGTCCGAGCGCCCGTCGGCGCCGTTGGCGACGCCGAGAGCGCGCCGGCATGTGGGTCTGCTCGGAAGCGGGTCAGAACAGCCCCCGGGCGAGTTCCCCGTGAGGAGAACTCGCCCGGGTGTCGAGGTGGAGGCGGCGGGAATCGAACCCGCGTCCGCAGCCGCCCCGGTACGAGCGTCTACAGGTATAGCCCTCGAGATGATCTCGTCCGGCGGCTGCCTCGGGGGCCTGCTACCGCCGGACCAGACGTCTTTGGGGTCTCACCGTCGGGCGCGTCGTTCCCTTCGGTGACGAGCCCGTTGGTTGACGCCGGTACCCACCCCACGGGCCGAGGGTGGGCCGACGTTTCACTGTGCTAGTCGATGACTAGGCAGCGAAAGCGAGATCCGTATCGGACTTCGCAGTTGTGTTGTGCCGGAAGATTTACGAGGCCAACCGGCGTCCTCGACCTGCAACCCGTCCGAGTCGACGACCACGTCGAAACCAGGTCGCCCCCGAACATCCACAGTGTACCGCGGCGCGGGACGCTCCGACGACCGCGCGGCGGCGCCCGGCCCGTGACCGGCCCGGACACCGCCGCGACGACCGGCGACCAGGTCAGGAACCGGCCTGGTCCGGTCGCGCCACGGTGCAGCCGCGCCCGTACGTGCCTGCGGCCAGCAGGAAGAACGGCGCCCACGTGGTCTCCTCGAGCCCGACGGCCCAAAGGCCGACCGCCGCCACCGTCGCCGTTCCCATGCCGATCACGATCTCCCGCCGCGGCGGGCGTGATCTCGCCATCGTCACGTGCATCACCTCCTCGGTCGTTCGACCGCCAGAGGCTATTCCGGCCGCGGTGCTCGTCGAAGCGGGCCCCCACCCGAGGCGCGGTGCGGATGCCCGTAGTCTCCGATCCGGCCGCAGCCGTGCCGGGCGTGCTCGCCCGACCTACTCGCCGCGGGCGCGCTCCTTGACCGCCCGGTCCATCTCCCGCCGGGCGTCGCGCTCCGACACCGTGCTGCGTTTGTCGTGCACGTCCTTGCCGCGCGCCAACGCGAGCTCGACCTTCGCCCGGCCGCCCTTGAAGTAGAGGCGGAGGGGGATCAGCGTGAAGCCCCGCTCGGCGGTCCGCTGGTGGATCCGCTCGATCTCGCGCCCGTGCAGCAGCAGCTTGCGCTCGCGCCGCGGCTGGTGGTTCCCCGTGGTGCCGCGCGCGTACGGCTCGATCGACGCCCCGACGAGCCAGACCTCGCCGTCCCGCTCCTGCGCGTAGGCCTCGTTCAGGCTGACCTGTCCCGCGCGCAGCGACTTGACCTCGGTCCCCTGGAGCGCGATGCCGGCCTCGAACCGCTCCACGATCGCGTACTCGTAGAACGCGCGGCGGTTCGACGCGATCGTGTGCTCACCGGGCCCGGCCATGCGGGCAGCCTACCGCCCGCCCCGCGACCGGCCGCCGGCGCCGGTCAGCCGACGACGATGTCGCGCCGCTCCACGTCCTGCACGCGTCCGTCGCCCGGCGAGGTCACGGAGACGCGCAGCGTCAGCGGCCCGGCCAGCGTCGGCGGCGGCGTGACTGACCCCGAGAAGCGCCCGTTGCAGCTCTGCTGGCGCGAGCGCCAGACCTCGACGTCGCCCTCGTAGAGCTGCACGATCACGTCACCGCTGAGGGCCCGGGTCCGACCGCTCCAACGCACCACACCCGTCGTGAACGACGCCGACGCAGCCGGCTCGTAGAGCGCGAGCAGGTCGCCGGAGAGCTGTGCCGAGGGCACCGGGCTGCACTCGAGGCCGCCCGCCGGCGGCCGTTCGTGCCGGGCCAGGAGCAGGCGGGTCAGGCCGGGCTGGTCCCAGTCGCTCGAGCCCGGGCCGTCCTCCACCGCGCGGCCCTCCACGACGACGCGGCCGCTCCGGACCCCGGAGAACGCGGTCAGCGTGTAGACGACCTGCGCCAGCTTGTAGACCTCGACCGAGCTGTCCCGTCGCCGGACGAGCGGTGGCTGCTCGCGGAACTCGGAGGACAGGTTCGCCACGGCGCCGCTGCCCATCAGGGTCACCTCGCCGTGCAGGCGCGTGCCGGGCGGGATCATGGTCCGGTAGCCGCGCGCCCGCTCCGAGGCGGTGGGGCCGGCGAGCAGCGCCTCGATCGCCTCGCTGCCGAGGCTGCGCTCGCCCTCCACGATCCGCCTGACCGCCCGTGGCTTGCCGTGACGCCAGAACCACACCTGCACCGCGTGCTCCGACGTCGGCCGCGCCATCAGTCCGCGCTGGTGGGTCCGCGACGTCGAGGCGTCCTCGGCGCGGACGCCGCCACCGTACTGGCCTGCGCAGCCGGCCAGGAGGAGCAGCGCTCCGGCGGGGAGGGTGGCCACCACGGAGCGACGCATCGAGCCGGATCGTACGGGCTGCCGCCGACGGTGAAACGGCGCCGCGGTCACGATTGGGTCACAGGCAGCCGGAGCGTGGCGACGGCCCCGTCGTCGTCGCGCAGGTCGAGCTCGCCGCCGAGGACCGTGGCCTGCCCGCGGGTGATGGCCAGGCCGAGGCCCGTCCCGCCCGAGCGGGCGCCGTCGGCCATGGCGAAGCGGTCGCCCGCGCGCTCCAGGAAGTCGCCGAACCCGGGCCCGTGGTCGCGGACCGTGACGCTGCCGTCCTCGCCGACCGTCACCTCGATCGGCGGTCTGCCGTGCCGCACGGCGTTGTCGAGCAGGTTGGCCACGATCCGCTCCACGCGGCGCGGATCAGAGACCACCGGGACGTGGGCGGGCGCCTCCAGCCGCGCGTCGGGTGCGCGTTGGGCGACGACGTCCACGACCAGGCGCACCAGGTCGAAGGCGTCCTGCCGCACGTCGTCGGGTCGGACGCTCTCGAGCCGCATGACCTCGAGCAGGTCCTCGACCAGCGAGGCCATCGTGCGGGCGCGCTGCCGGACCATGGTCGCCGCGGGCGAGTCGTCGAGCAGCGACGAGGCGGCCACGATGCCGGTGATCGGGGTGCGCAGCTCGTGGGCCACGTCGGCGGAGAACCGCTGCTCGCGCGCCGCGGCCTCGTCGAGCTCCCGGATCTTCGTGCCGAGCGCTGCGGCCATGTCGTCGAGCGCCCGCCCGAGCTCGGCCACCTCGTCGGAGCCGCGCAGGTTCAGCCGCGCGTCGAGGTCGCCGGCCGCGAGCCGGCGCGCGAGCGCCGCCGAGCGGACGATCGGCCGGGCGAGGAGGTTCGCGACGAGCACGCCCATCAGCCCGCCGAGCAGCGTGGCCGCGATCCCGACGCGCACCAGCGTCAGACGGAGACCGTTGAGCGCGTCCTCCTCGGACTCGAACGACCGGAAGTGGTAGATGCGCTCGCCCGTCTCCCGACTGAGCAGGGTGCCCGCGATGACGAAGGTCTCCCCGTCGACGTCCGCGAGCACCGTCGCGGGACGGCCGTCGGCGACGCGCTCGCGCAGCTCGTCCGGGATCCGCGGGTCGTCCGGCGCGTCCCCGCCCTCGATCACCAGGTCGGGTCGGAAGGCGCTCCGGTTCTCGATCCGCGCCTCGGCGAGCACGATGATCGTGGCGCTCAGGCGCGCGCGGTCGATCCGGTCGCTGCGCTCGCGGTCGAAGACGACGAGGCCGACGCCCGCCGTGACGAGCGCCGCCACGCTGGCGATGGCGAGCGCGAGGCGGAACCGCAGGCTCATGGCCGTCGTAGCCTACGGGCGGGGGTCGGTCGGACGCCCGACCGTGACCGAACCGTCAGGTCCGGGCCAGCTTGTAGCCGACGCCGCGCACCGTCAGCACGAGCCGGGGATCGCTCGGGTCCTCCTCGATCTTCGCCCGGAGCCGCTGCACGTGCACGTCGACGAGGCGCGCGTCGCCCGCCCAGCCGTAGCCCCACACGCGCTCGAGCAGCGTGGCCCGGTCGAGGGCCATGCCCGCGTGATCGGCGAGCTCGATCAGGAGCCGGTACTCGGTGGGCGTCAGCGAGAGCTCCTCGCCGTTGCGGCTGACCGTGTACCCGCCGCGGTCGATCGTGAGCGGACCGACCCGCTCGAGGGCGTCGTCACCGGCGGGGGTCGTGTCGGCCCGGCGCAGCGCCGCGCGGATCCGGGCCGAGAGGACCGCCGGGTCGAACGGCTTCGTGACGTAGTCGTCGGCGCCCGCCTCGAGGCCCAGCACGACGTCGATCGCGTCCGACCGGGCGGACAGGAAGATGATCGGGATGGCCGACTCCTGGCGGATGGCCCGGCAGACGGCGACGCCGTCGAGGCCCGGCAGCATCACGTCGAGCAGCGCCAGGCTCGGGTGCTCGCGGCGGAACGCCTCCAGACCACCGGGCCCGTCGGCGGCCGTGGCGACGCTGAAGCCGTCACGGCGCAGACCCGTGGCGGTGGCCTCGCGGATGACCTCGTCGTCCTCGACGATCAGGATGTGCGGCGTGGGCTGCTCGTTCACGCGCGGCAGTGTAGGTTCCCGAGCCGCTACTCCGCTCCGTCGGCAGGCGCCAGAGCGACGCGCCCGCGCTCGGACTCGATGCGCTCGACCCGGACCTCGACGGGGTCGCCGAGCCGGTAGCGGAAGCCGCTCGACCGGCCCACGAGCGCCGTCCCGCGGTCGTTCAGGTCGTACCAGTCCCGGCCGAGCCGCCGGACCGGCAGGAACCCCTCGAAGACGCCCCCGAAGCGGACGAAGAGGCCAGACCCGATCAGTCCGATGACCTCGCCCGCGAACGTCTCGTCGCGGTCTGCGGGCAACCGGTCCTCGAGCAGGCGCGCCAGGCAGATCCGCTCACCGTCCCGCTCGAGCGTCGCGGCTTCCCGCTCCCGTTCGGAGAGCGCGACCGCGAGGTCGCCGAGGTCCTCGCCCGCGGCCGGCGGTCCGACCCCGAGGCCGTCGAGCAGGGCACGGTGGACGACGAGGTCCGGGTAGCGACGGATCGGTGAGGTGAAGTGGCAGTAGGCAGGCGACGCGAGCCCGGCGTGGCTCCGGAGGTCGGGGTCGTAACGCGCCCGCTGCAGCGCCCGGAGGATCATCGTCGACCACGCCTCGGCGCCGTGGCCGCGCTGCCGCGCGTAGGCGAGCGTCGTTCCGGCGACACGACCGACGGCGGCCGCAGCCTCGCTCGGGCCGAGCACGTCGGGCAGCGGTGGCGTCGGCACGCCGAGGTCGGCGAGCGCGTCGTAGAGGCGCTCCACCGACTCGGGGTCCGGCGGCTCGTGAGCCCGGAACAGGGCGGGACGACGGCGGCGGGTCAGCTCGGCCGCCACCGCCTCGTTGGCGAGGACCATCAGCTCCTCGACGAGCGCGTGGGCGCGGGGCTCCGCCACCGTGCGGGCGTCGACGACGCGGCCGTCCACGAGCTCGAGCTCGAGCTCGGGACGGTCGAGCGCGAGCGCACCGCGCCGGCCGCGGGCGGCGCGGAGGTCGTGGGCCAGCGCGTCGGCGTCCGCGAGAGCCAGGCGCAGGTCGGGCTCGCACGGCGCGCCGTCCGTCAGGACGGCCTCGACCTCGTCGTAGGAGAACCGGCGCCGCGAGACGATCTGCGCCCGGGAGAACGACGGGCGCCCGACCCGTCGGTCGGGCCCGATCGGGAGCTCCACGGTGACGACGTCGCGCGGCCTGCCGGGGACGAGGCTGCACCGGCCCGACGCGAGCGCCTGCGGGAGCATCGGGTCGACGCGGCCCGGGAGGTACACGGAGAACCCCCGACGGCGCGCCTCCTCGTCGACCGGCCCGGCGAGGGGGACGACCGCGGCGACGTCGGCGATGTGCACCAGCACGCGCAGGCCGTCCCCGTGGCGCTCCACGGTCAGGGCGTCGTCGTGGTCCTTGGCCGTGCCCGGGTCGACGGTGAAGGCCGGCCGGTCGCGGAGGTCGCGCCGGTCGCCCGTCGGTGGCGGCGGGTCGGGCGACAGACGACCGACGGCGTCCTCCACGGCCGCGGGGAACGCGCGCGCGGCTCCTGCCTGCCCCGCGAGCGCCCGGAGCACCACGTCGATGTCGTCCGGATCGCCGAGCCGCTCCACCACCCGCCCGCGACTGCCGCCGCGGGCGGGCGCGACCAGGACGAGCTCACCCGCCTCGGCCGGCGTGCCGCCACGGCGGCCGAGCGTGATCGGCAGCCCCGGCTCGAAGTAGGGCTCGGCGACGAGGAAGCGACCGCGCCGCGTCACCAGGCAGGCGACGAGCGCCGCGTCGTCCGCGCTCAAGCGTCGCGCGGCGGCGTCCGGCGGCCGGCGCGCCGCGACGGCTGCTCCGGCGGCGCGGCGCGGATCAGCGCGACGGCGTGGCCGATCGCGCGGGCGCTGCGGATCGGCTCCTGCGGCCGCACCCCCGCGCCGCTCAGGTCGCGGCCCGCGGACGTCCGGTAGTGCGACACGGTCAGCCGGAGCGCTCCCCCGCTCACCAGGGGCACGATCTCCTGCACCGACGTCTTGCCGTAGGTGCGGCTGCCGACCACGGTCGCGCGGTGCCGCTCCTGCAGCGCCGCGGCCACGATCTCGGCGCTCGAGGCGGTCCGGCCGTCGACGGCCACGACGAGCGGCATCGTGACGTCGCCGCCGCGCGCCGCCGTGAGCCTCGCGGGCTTGGCGTGGGCGCCCGCGGTCTGCGCCACCGGCCCGCCGTCGAGGAAGACGCTGCACACGCCCACGGCCTCCTCGACGAGGCCGCCCGGGTTGCCCCGGAGGTCGAGGACGAGCCCCCGCACCTGGGCACGGCGGGCCGCGGCCAAGCGGCGCTCGACCTGGTCGGCCACGCCCGTCGAGAAGCGCTCGACGCGCACGACCATCACCCGCTCGCGGGCCGGGCCGACGACCCGGGAGTGGACCGCGGGCACGTCGACGCGGCGCCGGGTCAGCGGGATCCAGGTCTCCCGCCCGACCTTCGGCGAGCGCAGTCTGACCCGGACGCGGGAGCCGACACGACCGGTCAGACGCTGGACCGCCTCCGCCACGCCGAGGTCGGACGCCTCGCGTTCGTCGATGCCCGTGATCACGTCGCCACGTCGGATCCCGGCGGCCTGCGCCGGTGACCCCGGCTGCAGTCGCGTCACGACGAAGCCTCGCGCGCCGCTCGACAGGTGCAGGCCGACACCGCTGTAGGAACCGGCCATCGAGCGCTCGGCGACCGCGAGCTCGCCGGGCGACAGGAAGGCGGTGTACGGATCGCGCAGCCGCCGGAGCATGTCCTCGACCGAGCCGGACTCGACGACGTCGGCACCGAGCGGACGCGCGTAGCGGCGGGCGAGCAGCCTGCCGATCTCCTCCCGGCGCGCCCGACCGACCTCGTCCGCGTCCGCCGGGACCCGCAGCGGCGGCGTGGAGCCGCCGACGAGCGTCACCTCGTCGGCGGTGCCGCCGGAGGTCGCGTAGCCGGCGGCGAACGAGGTGGCGAGTGCCCCGAGGAGGGCCATGATCGTGCGAGCTCGCACGAGACGACTATACCCCGAGTGTCGCCCGACACCGCCGGCGGTCAGACGCGCAGGAACTTCCGCATCGTCAGGCCCGACCCGACGGCGCCCAGGCCGAGTCCCGCCAGCAGCAGGATGCCCGCCAGCAGCACGAGGTTCATCGACCCGGTCTCGCCGCCGTCGAAGACCCCGTCGTCGAAGGCGCGTTGCAGTGCCCGGCTCGAGACGAGCAGCAGCAGGACCGCGGCCACGGCGCCGACCGCCCCGCAGATGATGCCCTCGAGCATGAACGGCCAGCGTACGAACCAGTTCGTCGCGCCGACGAGCTTCATCACCTCCACCTCGCGCCTGCGGGCGAAGATCGAGAGCCGGATCGTGTTGCCGATCAGGAGGACGGCGGCGACGACGAGGACGAGGGCGACGAGGGCGATCACGAGCTCGATCGCGCCGGCCACCCGCAGGACGCGATCGGTCGTCTCGTCGCCGTAGTTCGGGTTCGGCAGCCCCGGCGCGGCCGCCTCCAGGCCCGGTAAGCCCTTGAACGAGGCCGCGATCGCCGGGAGGTCGTTCGCATCCCGCGCCTTCGCCTCCCACGAGGCGGGGAAGGTGCCGGGCGGGACGTACTCGAGCACCTCCGAGCCCTCGCCGAGGCGCTCCTTCATGCGCAGGTACGCGTCCTGCTTGTTCACGAACTCGACCGTGGACACGTCGACGCGCGCGTCCTTGCGGAGCTTCTGGCCGACGGCGAACTTCTGGGGCCCCGTGGCCTTGTCGGCCATGAAGACCTGCACCGTCAGATCGCGCTTGACCGTCTCGGTGTAGTTGTAGATGTACGAGCCGAGGGTGATCCCCACGCCCGCGAGGTAGAGCACGATCAGGACCGTGACGGTGGCCGCGAGCGTCGTGGCGAGGTTCGTGCGCAGGGAGCGCAGGGCCTCGAGCGCGAAGAAGCCGAACCGGCTCCGACTCACGCCGTGACCTCGGCGTACCCGCCACGCCGGTCGTCGCGGACGAGCCGGCCGTCCTCGAGGGCGATCACGCGGCGGCGCATCTTGTCCACCATCTCGCGGTCGTGCGTGGCCATCACCACGGTCGTGCCGGTCCGCTGGATGCGGTACAGCAGCTGCATGATGCCGATCGACGTCTCGGGGTCGAGATTGCCGGTCGGCTCGTCGCAGATCAGGAGCGGCGGGTGGTTGACGAAGGCGCGCGCGATCGAGACGCGCTGCTGCTGGCCGCCCGACAGCTCGTGCGGGTACTTGTCGACCTTGTCGGCCAGGCCGACGAGGGCGATGATCTCGGGCACCTTGCGCTCGATCACCTCGCGGCGCTGACCCTGGACCTCGAGCGCGTACGCCACGTTCTCCGTCACGGTCCGGTTCGGCAACAGCTTGAAATCCTGGAAGACGCAGCCGATGTTGCGGCGCAGCTGGGGGATCTTCGAGCGGCGGATCTTGGCCAGGTTGCGGCCGCCGACGATGACGTTGCCCCGGGTGGCCTCGATCTCGCGGAGCAGGAGCTTCACGAACGTCGACTTGCCTGACCCCGACGGACCGACGAGGAACACCCACTCCCCCTTGTCGATCTGGAGGTTCAGGTCCCGGATGCCGGTCACGTCGCCCGGGTAGACCTTCGTCACGTTCTCGAAGAGGATCATCGCGGCGCTCTTCGGCTGCACCGGATGGACCTCGCCCGTCGTGGGCGCGAGCGCCTCGAGCGCACGGGCGCGCCGCTCGCGCCGCTCCTCGGCCTCGCGCTCGAGTTGGACCTCGTCGCGGGTCACGACGTCGCGCAGTGCGGCGTCCGTCCGGGGGCCCGAGGACCAGGCGAACGCGTCGCCGTCCGCGACCTCTCCGATGTCCGATTCACGCTTCAGCATGGGCGATGCCCGCGAGAGCGCCCGCGGTCGGCGGTAGAGGGTAGCGAGCGGGGACGGCGAGGGTCAAATCCGGGTCCGCCCGGGTGGACCTTCGCCGGCGCGGCGCCGGACCCTACTCGCCGGGCGCGTGACCGCCGTTCGGACCCGGGACGACCTCCCGCCGGCGGCGCGCGTCGTCCGTCGCACGCCCGAGCAGGTAGGCGTGGATGAAGGGGTCGAGGTCGCCGTCGAGGACCGCCTGCGCGTTGCCCTCCTTCAGCTCCGTGCGGTGGTCGTTGACGATCGTGTACGGGTGCAGCACGTACGAGCGGATCTGGCTGCCGAAGGAGATGTCCTGCGCCTCGCCGCGCTCCTTGGCGATCTCCGCCTCCCGCAGCTTGATCTCACGCTCGAGCAGGCGGCTCTTGAGCGCCCGCATGGCCGTCTCCTTGTTCTGCGTCTGCGAGCGCTCGTTCTGGCACTGCACGACCGTGCCGGTCGGCAGGTGCGTGATGCGGACGGCCGAGTCGGTCTTGTTGACGTGCTGCCCGCCCGCGCCGGAGGCCCGGTAGGTGTCGATCCGCAGGTCCTTCTCGTCGATGTCGACGTGCACGTCGTCGTCGATCCAGGGCGCGAGCTCGACGCCCGCGAAGGCCGTGTGCCGCCGGTGGGCGTTGTCGAACGGCGACTGCCGCACGAGGCGGTGGACGCCCCGCTCGGCCTGCATGATCCCGTAGGCGTTCTCGCCGTTCAGGACGAACGTCGCCGACTTCAGGCCCGCCTCCTCACCGGGCGTGGCCTCGATCAGCTCGGCCTTGAACTGGCGCCGCTCGGCCCAGCGCAGGTACATGCGCAGGACCATCTCGGCCCAGTCCTGGGCGTCGGTGCCGCCGGCGCCGGCGTTGACCGTGACGACCGCCGGACCGACGTCGTACTCGCCGGTGAAGATCGCCGCCTCCTGCAGCTCGTCGATCTCGCGCCGGGCCCGCTCGACCGAGGCGGCGAGCTCGCTCGCCATGGCGGGCTCGTCCGCCACCAGCTCCAGCATCTCGGGGAGCTCCTCGAGCTCCGTCTCGAGGCGGCGGTAGAGCTCGAGCCGCCGTCCCTTCTGGGCGCGCGTCGCGGCGAGCTTGGCGGCGCGGCGGGCGTCGTCCCAGACGCCGGGCGCGCCGAGCTCCTCGTCGAGCTCGGCTACCTCACGCTGCAGGCGATCGGGGTCAAAGATAGTCACGGACCCAGACGAGCCGGGCCCTCAACTCCTGGACGGCGCCCGCAAGCTCCTCGGGGTGCTGCATCTCATTCGCCATCAGGACTCCGAGGTTACCGCATGGCGGGGCGGTGCCCCGGCGGCCGGCTCGGCCTCACCCGGCGCCGCGACGTCGCCCACGGCCTCGGCGATGCCACGCCGCGTCGGCGGCATCCCGCTCCGGCCGCCCGCACCGAGACGGACGGCCAGCACCTGGCTCACCCCCGTGTGCCCGCGCTCGAACGACAGCGCGGCCGCGCTCATGTAGAGGTGCCAGACCCGCGTCCGCCGCACGCCGACGAGGCCCTCGGCCGCGCCGCGGCTCGCCTCCAGGTTCGAGACCCACCCCCGGAGCGTCCGTGCGTAGTGCTCGCGAAGCGACTCGACGTCGCGGACCTCGAGGCGGGCGTCCTCGAGCGCGCCGACCATCACCTCGAGCGTCTGCAGGTCGCCGTCCGGGAACACGTAGCGCGACACGAACGAGTGCCGCGGATCGGGGTCCGGCCCGGGCTTCCGGGTGATCGCGTGGTTCAGGAGCCGCCCGGTCGGCCGCAGCAGCCGGAAGAGGCGGACGGCGTAGTCGCCGATGCGGTCCTCGCCGACGTGCTCTGCCATGCCGACGGAGGCGACGGCGTCGTAGGAGCCGACGTGCTCCTCGTAGCTCTCCACGCGGACCGTGACGCGGTGCGCGAGGCCCGCCGCCGCCACGCGCGCCTCCGTGTAGGCGGCCTGCTCGCGCGACAGGGTCAGGCCGACGGCCTCGACGCCGTAGTGGCGGGCGGCGTGCTCGAGGAGCGCGCCCCAGCCGCAGCCGACGTCGAGGAACCGCATCCCGGGACGCAGGCCGAGCTTGCGGCAGACGAGGTCGAGCTTCGCGACCTGTGCGGCGTCGAGGTCGAGCCGGTCGTCCGCGAAGTAGGCGCAGGAGTAGACCATCGTCGGGCCGAGCACCAGCCGGTAGAAGTCGTTGCCGACGTCGTAGTGGTGGGAGATCACCCGCTCGTCGCGATCACGGCTCCGCCTGCCGCGCGGCAGGGGCATCTCCTCAGGCGGGCGAGCCGGACGCGGCCCGAGCGCGCCGAGCCGGGCGGCCACCGTGAGCGCGTGCAGACGCCCCCGCAGCGAGGTGGCGTCGATGCCGTCCGAGGGGTGGATCAGCTCCTCGAGCGCGGCCAGGACCTCGTACAGGTCGCCGTCGACGTCCAGGTCGCCCAGCACGAAGGCCCGGCCGAGGCCCACCTCGTCCGGCTGCCAGAGCAGCTGGCGCAGCGCCATCGGGCTGCGCAGGACGATCGACGACCGCGCCC
>CADCWC010000466.1:0-2546 GCA_902806305.1 uncultured Thermoleophilia bacterium
CGTCGCCCACATCCGGGCGCTGCGGGCGATCGACGTCCCGTGGGAGGACATCGAGGAGACGATCCTGCAGACGACGCCCTACGCCGGGATCCCGCGCGCGATCAACGCGATGAAGGTCCTGCGCACCGAACAGGAACAGGAAGAGGAGCAGCCCAGCGCATGAAGGCCGTCCGCTACACCGATCCCTCCGGCGAGGCCCGCATCGGCCGCCTCGACGGCGAGACGATCACCGACGCCGGCCCGGCGGGGCCGCAGGGCTTCGTCCCGTCCCCGGAGGCGTGGGCGGCGCTGGCGGACGCCGGCGGCGCGCAGCACGCGCTCGGCGACGTGACGCTCGCCCACCCGGTCGAGCCGCGCAAGATCCTCGCGATCGGCCTGAACTACCGCTCGCACGCGGAGGAGTCCGAGCTCGACGTCCCGTCCGTGCCGGTCGTCTTCGCCAAGTTCCCCTCGTGCCTGATCGGCCACGGGCAGGACATCGTGGTCCCGCGCGAGGAGACCCGCCCGGACTTCGAGGGCGAGCTGGCCGTCGTGATCGGCCGGGAGACCTACCGCGCCGACCGCGCGAGCGCCCGCGAGGCGATCGGCGGCATCACGGCGATGCACGACGTCTCGGGGCGTCGGGCGCAGCTCGAGACCCCGCTGCGCCAGTTCACGCTCGGCAAGTCCTTCGACACCTTCGGGCCGCTGGGCCCGTGCATCACGTCGCTCGACGACGTCGACCTGGCGGACGTGCGGGTGCGCACCACGGTCTCCGGCGAGGTCATGCAGGACGCCAGCACCGCCGACCTGATCTTCCCCGTGGAGGACCTGATCGTGTACCTGTCGGCCGGGACGACGCTGCAGCCGGGCGACGTCATCGCCACGGGCACCCCGGGCGGCGTCGGCGACTCGCGCACGCCGCCGCGCTACCTGCGCGAGGGCGACGTCGTGGAGATCGAGGTGTCCGGGGTCGGCACGCTGCGCAACGGCGTGCGCATGGAGGCCTGAGCCGGAGGTCGTCACGCTTCGGGGCCTTCGTGGCACTCCCGGGTGTGACCAACGGCAAGGCCCCGGCGCGGCCGTCGCTCGAGGACGCGGCCGGCTTCGCGGACGCGTACCGCACCCACTCGAAGGCGATCCTCATCTTCCTCGCCCGGCGGACGTATGACCCCGAGACGGCGCTCGACCTGACGGCCGAGACCTTCGCGCGCGCGTACGCCGGGCGCCGGCGGTTCCGCGGGACGAGCCACGACGAGCTGGCGGCCTGGCTGTTCGCCATCGCGCGCCACGTCCTCGCGCGGTTCCTGCGCCGAGGGGTGGCCGAGCGCCGCGCGCTGACCCGGCTGGGGATAGAGGTGCCCTCGCTCGAGCCCGATGACCTGGCGCGGGTCGTCGAGCTCGCCGGCCTGGCCGACCTCCGGCTGGCGGCCGCGCAGGGGTTCAGCATGCTGTCCGCCAAGGAGCGCGAAGCCGTGCGGTTGCGTGTCGTCGAAGAGCTCCCGTACGGCGACGTCGCTCGACGCCTCGACATCTCGGTCCCGACGGCCCGCGCCCGGGTGTCTCGCGGCCTGCGCGCGCTCGCCGGCGTGCTCGGCCATCGCCCACTGACTCAGGAGACGTCAGCATGACGACCCGCGACCCATCCCCGGACATCCGCGCGCTCGACGAGCTGGGCCGGCGCTTCGAGACGGCAATGGATCGTCGCCGGGCGTCCGTGGCCCGCCCCCGTCGAGCGCTGCTCGTCGGCGCGATCAGCCTCGTGGTCCTCGGCGGGGCTCCCGCCCTTGCCTCGATCACCGGCGTGTCGCTCACCGGGGCCTTCAACCCGCACAGCTCGATCGAGGAAGCCCTGCCCCAGGCCGCTGCGGTCATCGCGCCCGACGATCCGGCGGCGACGGGCCGGGCGCTGCGCCGACTCGGCTATGACGTGCGGTGGTCGTTCGTCGAGGACCTGCGCGGCGGCAAGTCGCCCACGAAGGCGACCAGCGTCAGCGCCCCCCCGCGCGACACCGAGATCCTCTCCGTGACCGCCGCCGACGGTTCGGCGCAGGTGACCGAGGACACCCGGGCGCTGCTGATCGAGGTCGCGCCCGCGGGCTCCCACATCCTCGACTCGCACCGCTGAGGCGCACGGCCCGCTGCGGTCGCGACGTCCGGATGCCGCTCCCCGTCTCAGTCGGTGACGGAGCGCTTCATGGCGTCGGCGACGTGCCGGCGCGTGAGGGACTCGGCTCCGCGGGCGTCGCCGGCGACGATGGCCGCGAGGATCTCCTCGTGCTCGTCGGCGTCGGCGTGCATCCGCTCGGGCGTCTCGGCCTGGCGGGCGTAGATCGGGGCGCCGACGCTGCGCAGCCACAGGGCCTCGGCGATCTGGATGAGGTACGGGTTCCCCGAGGCGTGCACGAGGGCGAGGTGGAACTCCCGGTTGGCCTCGAAGGTCCGCCCCACGCCGGGGATCTCGCGGCGCTGCGTGGCGATCGCCTGGCGCATGCGCTCCTGCGGCTCCTCGAGCCCGCGCTGGGCCGCCAGCCGCGCCGCCCCCGGCTCGACGACAAGCCGCCCCT
>CADCWC010000466.1:2556-3628 GCA_902806305.1 uncultured Thermoleophilia bacterium
CACCCGGATGTCGTCCGGGCCGAGGTCCGCCACGCGGGCGCCCCGATTCGTCTTCATCTCGACGAGCCCCTCGGCGGCCAGGCGGCGCAGCGCCTCGCGCACGGGCGTGCGCGAGACCCCCAGCTCGGCGGCGAGGTCCTCCTGGTGCAGCCGCCCGCCGTGCGGGAGCGTGCCGTCGGCGATCCGCTCGCGGATCCGCCCGTAGACCTGGTCCACGACGCTCGCGATCTGCAGCGGCTGCTCGGCCATGGTCAGTGGGCGACGACCGCCATGTCCTCGAGCGCGGCACCGGCCGCATCGACGATCTCGTCGATCTCCTCGTCCGAGATCACCAGCGGCGGCGAGAACGCCACGGTGTTGGCGTACGGGATCGCGCGCGCGAGGACGCCGCGGGCCAGCAGGGCCTCTGCGAACGCCGGCGCGGCGAGCGGTGCCTCGAGGCCGATCGCCTGCGCCAGGCCCTCCCCGCGGATCTCGAGCACGCCGGGACGTCCGGCGAGCCCGTCGAGTCCCGCGCGCAGGCGCCGGCCCGCCGGGATCGCCCGCGCCGGCAGCTCCTCGCGGCGGAGGATCTCCAGGTTGGCCAGGCCGGCCGCGCAGCAGCTGGGATGGCCGGCGTACGTCGTGCCGTGGGCCAGGATGAACGACGGGTCGGCTTCCAGGGGCTCGCGGACCCGCGGGCCGACGAAGACGCCGCCGAGCGGCATGTACCCGCTCGTCACGCCCTTGGCGAAGACGAGCAGATCGGGGGTCACGTCGTAGTGCAGCGCCCCGAACCAGGAGCCCAGGCGGCCGAAGCCGTTGATGACCTCGTCGAAGATGAGCAGCGCGCCGATCTCGTCGCACAGCTCGCGCAGGCCCTGGAGGTAGCCCTCGGGCGGGGGGAAGACCCCGCCCGCGCCCATGACGGGCTCCGCGATGATCGCGGCGATGCGGTCCGCGCCGTGGTAGGCGGCCGCGTCACGCATGGCCTGCAGCGAGTCGCGGTCCACCGTGTGCACGTCGGGAAGCAGCGGGCCGAAGTGGGTGCGGTTGGCCGGCAGGCCGCCCGCGGAGATCCCGCCGAACATGA
>CADCWC010000467.1 GCA_902806305.1 uncultured Thermoleophilia bacterium
CCCTGGCTGGTTCTCGTGGCTCGTCGAGCAGCGGTCGGTCCAGAACGCCCTGGCGGGACCGCTGCGGCTCGGCCTGCACAACATCCGCGACCACTCGCCGCTCAAGCACCACGTCGTCGACGACACGCCCTACGGCGGCGGCGCCGGGATGCTGATGCGCGTCGACGTGGTCGTGGCCGCCCTGGAGGGCGCCTACGGACTCCCCCTCGACGACGTGCGGGCGACGCGCCGCGTGATCGTCCTCGACCCGGGCGGCCGGCCGTTCGACGACGCCTACGCCCGCGAGCTCGCGGGCGCGGGCGCCGTCGCGCTGCTCGCCGGGCGCTACGAGGGGTTCGACCACCGCGTGCACGACCGCGTGGCGCACGAGGCGCTCTCCGTCGGGCCCTACGTGCTGTCCGGCGGCGAGGTCGCGGCGATGGTCGTCATCGACGCGGTGGTCCGGCTGCTGTCCGGCGCGCTCGGCGCCGACGCGTCCTCGGAGGAGGAGTCGTTCTCGCCCGCGCTCGAGGGTCGGCTCGAGCACCCGCACTACACGAGGCCCGAGTCGTTCCGCGGCTGGGACGTCCCCGCCGTCCTCCGCTCGGGCGATCACGGCGCGGTCCGGGCGTGGCGTCGCGCCCGCTCGGAGGAGCGGACGGCGGGCATCCGGCGCCGGCCGCCCGAGGCGCCGGGGGGCTGACCGCCCGGCCCTCGACCGCCTGCTACGATCGGTCGTCTGAGCCGGTGCGGGAGGACGCACGCCGTCCTGGACGACCCGCCGTCGGAGACCTCTCCGGGCCCGGCCGACACCCTCCGCCGTCCGCGAACCGTAGGATCCGTCAAGGCCATGAGCGTCATCCAGGAGATCGAGTCGTCGCAGCTGCGGCGGCTGCCGCAGTTCAAGGCGGGCGACACCGTGAAGGTGCACTTCCGTGTCATCGAGGGACAGCGCCAGCGCGTCCAGGTCTTCGAGGGCATCTGCATCAAGAAGCAGGGCCACGGGCTGCGCGAGACCTTCACCGTCCGCAAGCAGTCGTTCGGCGTCGGTGTGGAGCGCACGTTCCCCGTGCACTCGCCGAAGATCGACCGCGTCGAGGTCGCGGCGATCGGCGACGTCTCCCGCGCGAAGCTGTACTACCTGCGCGGGAAGGTCGGCAAGAAGGCGCGTGTGCGCGAGAAGCAGCGCTAGCCGGGCGACGCTCCGGTCGCCGGTGACAGGCTCGAGGGGACGGGCGGCCGGATGAGCGCGTCCGACGCGGTGGTCGAGACGGAGGTTGCGGCCGCGTCGCGCCCCGCCACGCACGCAGCGGACCGGGGTCGCGCCGCGCGCCGTCGACTCGGCCCGTGGCTCGAGCTCACGCTGATGGTCGCCCTGGCGCTCACGGCGGCGTGGGCCGTCCAGCGGTGGGTCGTCAAGCCGTTCCACGTGCCGACCGGCTCGATGGAGCCCACGCTGCTCGTCGGCGATCGCGTGCTGGTCTCCCGCTTCCTCTACCGGCTCCACGGGCCCGAGCGCGGCGACGTCGCGGTGTTCCATCCGCCGGCCGCGGACGGCACGGGCGCCTCGGCCGTCGACGTCGGCGTCAACTACGTCAAGCGCATCGTGGGCCTGCCCGGCGAGTGGATCGGCGGCCGCGACGGGCAGGTCTGGATCTGCCCGCGCAGCCCGGCGCCGCGCGTGTCGCCGTCGCGGTACGGGTGCTCGGCGCTGAGCGAGCCGTACGTGCAGGGTCCCCAGGCGCGGTTCCGCTTCCGCGAGGTGCCCGCGGGCCACTACTTCATGATGGGCGACAACCGCAGCCGGTCGGCCGACTCGCGCGAGCTGGGGCCGATCCCGATGGCCAGCATCGTCGGGCCGGCCGTCTCCATCTACTGGCCGCCACGCCGGATCGCCGGGCTCGGATGACGACGCCGTCGGAGCGGCCCGCCGTCGGCCGGACGGGCGCAGGGGCTGACGTACGATCTCCGCGCCCCATGAGCACCCTCCAGCGCCTCCGCCAGCACCCGGTGATCGATCTCGGCATCACCCTCGTGGTGGCGATCGGCATCGCCTTCATCGTCCAGCAGTGGGTCGTGAAGCCCTACCGCGTGCCGACCGCCTCGATGGAGCAGACGGTGCTGATCGGCGACCGCGTGATCGCCGCCCGCTTCCTCTACCACCTGCGCGAGCCGAAGCGCGGTGACATCGTCGTCTTCCATCCGAACGGGACCGGGGACGAGGCCGAGCTGAGCGAGTCCGTCGCCGACGTGACGTTCGTGAAGCGGCTCATCGGCCTGCCGGGCGAGATCGTGGGGGCCGGCGACGCGAAGACCTACGTCTGCAGCGAGCGCGCCCCGGCCGACCCGTTGCAGGCCGACGCCACCCCGGGCTGCGTCTACCTCGACGAGCCGTACCTCAACGACTTCTCGGCCTTCGACGTGCCCGCCCAGGAGGACTGGGGTCCGGTGCAGATCCCGGAGGGGCGGTACTTCATGATGGGCGACAACCGGAACGACTCGAAGGACTCCCGCGCCTGGGGGCCGATCGACCGCGACCAGATCATCGGCCGGGCGTTCGTCACCTACTGGCCCGTGAACCGTCTCGACGTCTTCTGACTGGTGGCCCGGCGCGCGCCGACCGTCCGGCCGACCGCGTCGCGGCGCCGGCCGCCCAGGACCCTCGGCCTCGCCGATCTGGCGCGTTGGCCACGCCCGCTCTGGCTCGTGCTCCTCGCGGGCCTGGCCATGCTCGGCGCCGGCGTCTGGCGTCCGCTGCTCGCCGTCGCCGTCGCCGGCTGGGCGCTCGCCGCGCTCGCGGCCGTCCTCGATGCGCGTCTGCGCACCACGTCGGGCACGCTCGCGGGGCTCGTCGTGGCGCTGCTCGGGCCGCTCGCGCTCCTGCTGCTCTCCCTCTCCCGGCGCCGGGCGGTGCGCAAGGTCACGCGACGCTACCGGGGCGCGGTCGCCACCGGGTCGCTGATGGCGCTGACGGGCACGGGCGTGGCGTTCGCGGCCGGGGACTGGGCCCTCGGCCGGCTGGCCTACACGATCGAGGTGCCGTCGGCGGGCATGGCGCCGCGGATCTCCTCCGGTGACCGGGTGCTCGTCTCACCGCTGCTCCTGCGACGCCCGACGCTCGGCGAGATCGTGGCCGTGGCCCCGTTCCCGCGCGCCGAGCCGTTCGGCGCGCGCGGTCGCGTGTTCAGCGTCCTGCGCGTGGTCGGGGAGCCCGGCGACTGGGTCGGGGCCACGAGCCGGGGCTACTACCGCTGCCGTCGGCCGCCCGACATCGCCAAGCCGATCACGCGAGCGCTCGGCTGTCGGTTCCCCGACGAGACCGGCTACACCGTCAGCCGCACGCAGCCGTTCGGCCCCGTCCCGGTGCCGCCCGGCACGTTCTACCTGATGGGCGACGACCGGCAGGAGCCGGGCGACTCACGCGAGTTCGGACCCGTTCCGGCGAAGGCGCTCGCGGGTCGCGTGGTGGCGACGGTGTGGCCTGCCGAGCGGCTCGCCGTGCGCTGAGCCGTCCGTCCGTGACACGTCCGCCGTCGTGCGAGCGAGCCTCGTGCGATGCGTGCTCGTCCGGCACCCGAGCGCGCGTCCCGGTCGACCGGCGCACCGGGTAGCCTCCCAGTCATGGCCGTCGCCGTCAGCG
>CADCWC010000468.1 GCA_902806305.1 uncultured Thermoleophilia bacterium
GACGCCCATCATCTTGAAGTCGAGCGCGCTCAGCGTGGCGAAGATCGAGAAGACCGCGATCATCACCACCGCCGCGCTCGTGACCACCCCGGCGGTGGCCTTGATCCCGTGCGCGACCGCCTCGTCGGTCCGCTCCCCGCGATCGACCGCCTCACGGATGCGGCTGAGGATGAACACGTGGTAGTCCATCGACAGCCCGAACAGGATCACGAACAGGAACAGCGGCAGCCACGACGTGACCCCGCCCAGCGACTCGAAGCCGAGGATGCTCTCGCCGTGGCCGTCCTGGAAGACGAGCTTGAGGACGCCGTACGCCGCGGCCACCGACAGCAGGTTCAGCACGATCGCCTTGAGCGGCACGACGATCGACCGGAAGGTGAGAAGCAGCAGCACGAAGGCCAGTCCGAGGACGAAGCCGAAGACGATCGGCAGACGTGCCCGGATGGTGTCGTTGAAGTCCTTCGAGCCCGCGGTCAGGCCGCCGACGTGCGCGCTCGCGCCGTCGACCGCGCCGATCGTCCTCGGGATGACGTCCTCGCGCAGCGTGGCGAGGGCGGCCTCGGAGGCGTCATCGGTGCCGGTGCCCTGCATCGCGATGGACACCGAGGCGAGCGTTCCCGACGGGTTCACCTGGATGCTCACCGGCTCGGAGAGCCGGCCCGTGCGAACCGCCTCTTCGCGCATCCGGGCGATGCCCTGCTGGACCGCGGGAGCGGTGACGTCGTCGGCCTGGACGACGACGATCGCCGGCTGCGGTCCACCCGGGAACGCCGCCTGGATGCGGTCGTAGGTCTGCATCACCGGCAGGTCGCGCGGGATTCCCTGGATGCCGGTGTTGATGGTGTGAAGGCCCAGTGCCGGGATCGCGAGGGCGATCAGCAGTCCGGCCGACAGGACCAGCGACACCACCGGACGACGAAGGACGCGGTCGAGGATCGCCCCCCACACGCGTGACTCGCCGTGATTGCGGTGCCGGCGAGCGGCGATGAAGGGCACCTTGCCCTTCTCGACCCAACCCTTGGCCGCCAGCTTGGAGAGGACCGCCGGCAGTACGGTGACCGACCCGAGCACGGCGACGGCGACCACCATGATGGTCCCGACCGCGAAGGACGCGAAGATCGCGCTGCCGGCGAAGAACATGCCGGCCATGGCGATCATCACGGTCAGGCCGGAGATCAGGACGGCGTGTCCGGACGTCGATGCCGCCGCCTCGAGCGCGGCGTCGCCGCCGCGTCCGCTGTCGCGCTCCTCCATGTAGCGGCGCAGGTAGAACATCGAGTAGTCGACGCCGACGGCGAGGCCGACGAGCAGGACCACGGACTGGACGGCGTCGTCGAGCGGGACGAGCTGGCTGATCGGCCCGAGCAGGCCGATCGTCGCCATGACCGCCGTCAGGCCGAGCAGCAGCGGCAGGCCGGCCGCGACGAGCGAGCCGAACGCGATGATGAGGATCACCAGCGTGACGGGCAGCGACAGGTACTCCGCGCGCTGGAAGTCCTTCTCGAAGGCCTCCTGCAGTGCCTTGCCGGCGCTGGCATCGCCGAACTGCTCGACGCGCACGTCGGGATGGGCCCGTTGCGCCGCGGCCGTGGCCTCGAGCGCCGCGTCGACGCGGCTGAGTGCGACGTCGCCGTCGTCGTCGCCGATCACGAAGGTCAGCAGCGCGGAACGGCCGTCACGTGCGAGCTGGCCCCGGTTCTCCGGGTCCAGCGGCGACTCGATCTCCGAGACGTGCGGCACGGCGCGCAGCCGCCGCTCGACGTCCCGGACCGCCGCCGCGAAGGCCGGATCGCCCGCGCGGACGCCGTCCCTGCCCTGGATCAGGATCTGCTCGCTGGCCCGGTCGGGGAAGCCGGCATCGGCGATCGCCCGATCGGCGATCCTCGAGTCGCCGTTGCCCATGTCCTCCTGCGCGAGCTTCTGCTGGCCGATCGAGCCGCCCGCGACGACGGCGAGGACCACGAACGCGAGCCAGCCGAGGATCGCCTTCTTGCGATGTGCGGCGCTCCACATCCCAGCACGCGCCGCCAGATTGCGCTTCTGCATTTTTCCCTCCTGCGGCGCCGAATGGGCTACCGGGGCAAGACGCGGTCCCAAGGCCGCGAACGTACGGATCACGGGCACCGTCTCACCTGCGCGGTCGCTCCGCCATGGGGTAGGCCGCCGATGTCGGACGGGGGTTAACCGCACCCTCGATCGCCCGCCTTCGCGAGGAGCGCGGTGAGCGCCCGTGGCGGGCGCGCCGCGGACTCAGGGTCGCCGCGAGGTCAGACGCTCGCTCGGCGCCCGCGACCGTCGACCACCCCGACGGGTCCCTTGCCGTCCTCCCCGCTCGAGTCCGGCGCGCCCGGCTCGCCACGCGCCTGCAGCAGTCGCGCCAGCGTGACGAAGCCGAGGCCGCCGGCCAGGTTGCCGACCACCGAGACGGGGATATTCCACGCCAGCGTGCCCCAGTCGGCGGCTGCCGCCGTCCCCGCGAGTACGCCGAACGTGACCTCTCCGGCGGCGACGATCGCGTGATTGAGGCTCGGCGCGGCCAGGAGGAAGCCGATCAGCATGGCGAGCGCTATCCGCGACACGTCGAGCTCGACGGCGTGGGCGACCCAGGTGAACAGCGTCATGACCGTCCCGGCGAGCACCGCGCTGAGGAAGGCCGCGAGGAGGTTGCGCTCGTCGATGGTGTCGGCCAGCGTCCCGGCGGCTTCCCAGGTTTCGGGCGGCACGAGGCCCGCGCGCGTGAGCATGGCCGCGAGGACGGCCAACCCGATCAGGTTGCCGGCCATCGTGACCGCCCACAGCCGGGCCAGGTCGAGGACGGACGCGCGGCGGCGCAACACGGTCCCGACCGGCACCAGGAAGTTTTCGGTGAACAGCTCCGAGCGCCCGATCACGAGCGTGACGAGACCGATGCCGAAGAAGAGCGAGCCGCCGATGTGGGCGATCTGCTCGGGAAGCGCGACCGACAAAGCGCCGGTCACCACGGTGAGCGCCAGCACCGCCAGCATCACGTCGACGCCGCCGAAGATTCCCGTCGACAGCAGACCGGCCGTGCCGCGCCTCAGCCGGCGCTCGCCTTCGTCGACCGTCTCGTCCCATATCTCGCTGGGGTTGCGTCCGCTCATGCCGGCCCTGCCTACCCGGTTCGAGTAGGGCGCACGGGGCGCGGTTGCAGCGGGCGCGAAGACGTCGGAGGTGTGGCGGCTCGCGAGTCGATACGCCGCGGTGCGGTCAGCCGTGGAACCGCTGGAGCCGCATCGCGCCGGCACGCAGCGCAACTGCCGGCGGGGGGTCCGTGCGCCTCGACCCGGTCGGCTGCTGGGACTTCGAGGATGCGCCGAAGAGGACTCGAACCTCCACCCCCTTATCGGGGACCAGGCCCTCAACCTGGCGCGTCTACCAATTCCGCCATCGGCGCAGCGAAGCCGCGAGTATAGCCCCGCCGCGCCGTCGGGGTCGCTCCCGCGCCTTGATTCCGTCCGCGGGCGCTTCTACGGTTCCGAACACATGTTCGTAGGACTCGATCACCCCGCCGCCCGTCAAGGAGCCGCTCCGGCATGGACCTCGCCCACAAGCTGACCGCACGTCAGCAGGAGATCTACGACTTCATCCGGGAGCATG
>CADCWC010000469.1 GCA_902806305.1 uncultured Thermoleophilia bacterium
CCAGGAGCTCGCCGCCTCCGGGCGTCTGCCGCGCGTGCGGTACGTGACGGACGACCTGTCCGACGACGAGATCGTCGACCTCTTCCGGTCGGCCGACGCGCTCGTCCATCCCTACCGCGGCGAGGGCTTCGCCATGCCGGTCCTCGAGGCGATGGCCTGCGGGCTGCCGGTCGTCGTGACGGCGGGCGGCCCGACCGACGAGTTCTGTCCCGACGAGACCTGCCGGCGCGTGCGCAGCGTCCGGCGCCCGGTGGCGCCCGAGGCGCTCGGGGCGCCGACGGTCGGCCCGGCGTGGATGCTCGAGCCCGACGAGGCGCACCTCGTCGGCGTCCTGCGGGCGCTCGTCGACGACCCGGCGGACCGGGCTCGTCGTGGGCGCGCGGCACGGGCGGCCGCCGAGGCGCTCTCGTGGGACGTCGTCGCCGACCGCTACGCCGAGCGGCTCCACCGCCTCGCCGCCCGACCGCCACGCCCGGCGCCCCTCGCCGAGCCGTTCGCGCTGCCGGACCCGGCGGCCCGCAACCTCCTGGCCACGCCGGCCTGGCGTGGGGAGGACCGGCTCGACCTCCTGCTCGCCGCGTGGGCCCGGGCGGTGCCGGCCGGCGCCCCCGTCGCGCTCTACCTGCTCGTCCACCCCCAGGCCGACGGCGACGCCGAGGACTGGTCGGCGCACGTCCTGGCGGCGGCCGAGCGGGCGGGCGTCGATCTGGGCGAGGTCGCGGACATCGCCGTCCTCGACCACGCCGACTCCGGCGACGACCTGCGCCGGCTCCACGCCGCCGTCGACGGGTACGTGCCGCTGCACGCGGCCTGCGCTGGGCATGTCCGACTCGCGCGAGCGGCCGGCACCCCCGTGATCGAGCCGGACGCCGCGGCCCTCGGGGCCTGGACGGCGACGCATGCCGGTTCAAGGTCGTCCGGACCCTGACCGATAGAGGGTCCGACATGACGGACAAGGGACACTGACGTGGCACTTCGGATCGTCCGCGCGACCGCCGACGCCTCCACGCAGCGCCCGCTGCGCCTCTGGCACGCCGGCCGCCACCAGGAGGCGCTCGACCGCATCGCCGGGCCTGCCGGCGCCGAGCACGCCGCCGAGGTGCCGCAGCTCCTCGAGCTGGCGCTCGCCGCCGACCCGCGGCACGCCGTGACGGTCGGCGAGGCCCTGGCGTCCTGGGACGACGACACCGCGGCCTACCGGATCGTGAAGGCGGCCGTCGAGCAGGCGCTCGAGCGGACGAACGAGCAGGGCGTCGAGGCGTGGGTGCCGACCGGCCTCGCCGCGCTCCAGCTCGTCCTCCCGGTCCTGCACGTCCGTCCCGCCGAGCCGGTCCTCCTGAACTACCTGGGCGTGGTGCTCTACGGCCTCAACGAGCCCGCGCTCGCGCTCTCCGTGCTGACCGCCGCGCGGCGCCTCGACCCGACGCTCGAGCACGTCGCGGGAAGCATCCGCGCCGCCAGGGAACGGACCCGCAAGCCGGTCCGGATGCGCGTCCTGCCGGTCCACGCCGCCATCCTGCGCGCGCTGCGCGGCCCTGTCCGGGCCGTGGCCGCGCGGGCCGTCGCGCCGCGGCCGCACGGTCGGATCTCCTTCTGCATGATCGTCCGCGACGAGGAGGAGATGCTCCCCGACTGCCTGGCCTCCGTGCAGGCGGGCGTGGACGAGCTGATCGTCGTCGACACGGGCTCGGTCGACCGCACCGTCGAGATCGCCGAGTCGTTCGGCGCCACCGTGCTGCACTTCGCCTGGAACGGCTCCTTCGCCGACGCGCGCAACCACGGGCTCGAGGCGGCCACGGGCGACCACATCCTCTGGCTCGACGCCGACGAGCGACTCGAGCCGGGCGACGCCGAGCGGCTGCACGACCTGGCCGCCCAGTCGTGGCGCGAGGGGCACTGGCTCGTCGAGACGAACTTCACCGGCCAGGAGGAGGTCGGCCACGCGGCCACGCACCTCGCGCTGCGCCTGTTCCGGAACCGGCCCGCCTACCGCTTCACCGGCACGATCCACGAGCAGATCCGCAACAAGATGCCGGTCGACCTGTCCGAGCGCTTCGCGGTCTCGCACCTGCAGATCCGCCACTACGGCTACCTCAAGTCGCGCATCGACGCGAAGGACAAGCACCGCCGCAACCTCGACCTCCTGCAGGCCGAGCTCCGGACGAGCCCCGGCAACGCGTTCACGCACTTCAACATCGGCACCGAGTACGTCGTCATCGGGGACTGGCCGCTCGCGCGGCACCACCTGGAGCAGTCGTACGCCCTGCTCCGCGAGCAGCTGGACTGGTGGGGCCTCGCGTACGCGCCGCTGCTCGTCGTGCGGCTCGTCGGCGTCCGGCGGAGCTCGGGCGACCTGGCCGGCGCCGCCGCGCTCGCCGCCGAGCAGCTCCGGGCCGTCCCCGACTTCACCGACCTCGTCTTCGAACGCGGCCTGGTGGCGCTGCTCGAGCACCGGTACGCGGACGCCGAGGCCTGGTTCCGGCGCTGCCTCGACCTGGGCGACGCGCCCGCCTCGCTCGGCGGGATCGTCGGCCAGGGCTCGTTCCAGGCCCTGAGCGCCCTGGCGCAGGTGGCCAAGGCCGTCGGCGACGACGAGGCCGCCACGGCGTGGCTCCGCCGCTCGCTGGAGGAGCACCCGAGCTTCCTCGCTCCCGCGCTCGAGCTCACGGACCTCCTGCTCGCGGCCCCGGACGCCGATCCCGACGCCGTCCTCGCCTCACTCGAGGCCTACGGCCACGACGAGCTGACCTGGTTCCTGTTCCTCGGCACGGCCTTCTACGAGCGCGGCCACGCCGCCCACGCCGAGGCGCTCTTCCGGCGGACCCTGGAGCGGAGCCCCGCCCATCCCGCGGCCACGGTCGGGCTCGCGGAGGCGCTGCTGACCCAGCACCGCTACGCGGACGTCGGGGCCTCGACCCGTCCGCTCGGCGCCGGCACGCCCGCCGCCACGGCGCTGACCCGCTGCCGTCTGCTCGCCGGCGTGCTCGCCGCCGACCCCGCCGCGGCCGAGGCCGCCGCCGCCCGTCTCGCCGAGTCCGGGAGCTCCGACGAGGCCGCCTTCGCCCGCGCGTTCGTCGCCCTGCACCTGCACGACCGTCCCGCCGCCCCGCTGCCCGGGGGCGCTGCTCTGCACGCCATGACGATGCTCGACGCGCTCGCCCGGCTCGAGGAGTTCGACGCCTTCGGGCGGACCGTCTCCCTGGCCCACGCCGCGTTCGGCAATCCGCGCGTGGCGGAGCTCGCGCTCGGCGAGCTCTACCTGGCCCGCGGCTACTACCGGATGGCCGGCGACGCCGCGCTGCGGGCCGTCGAGCTCGGCGGTCCGGACGCCCGGGCGCTCGCGCTGCTCGGCAAGGCGGGCGTCGCCGAGGGGATGTTCGAGGACGCGCTCGACGTCCTCGAGCAGTCGCTCCGCCTCGACCCGGGCCAGCCGTCCGTGCAGACGCTCGTCGACGAGCTGCGCCGCCGCACCGCGGCCTGAGCCGGCCCGGGCACGGCCTCGCGGCCCGTCCGGCCGGGGCGGGCGTGCCTCGACGCGGTCGACAGCCGTCCCCCGAAGGAGGTTCCCTCCGGCGGGGGAAATCCGCACGGAGCGCGGCGAACGCCCCTACGG
>CADCWC010000470.1 GCA_902806305.1 uncultured Thermoleophilia bacterium
TCGTCGCCGACCTGCCGGTAGTCCGCTCTGTTCGCGCCCGCGATGGGCTGACAGGTGCGCTCGTTGCCGGTGACGCAGCGGAACCACTGCCAGCCGTCGGGCGCGCCACCGCGGACCGAGGCGTGCCGGGTCTCGCCGGCCCGGGCGACGCCCGTCACCGTCGGGCGCGGCAGGTGGTCCGCCGAGGCCGGGGCGGCGAGGGCGAGGACGCCGAGCGCGACGAGCGCGACGGCCGGGAGGCGAGGTCGGGCGACGGTCATGCGACGGGGCATCGTACCGCGATCGGCGGGCGGCCGATGCGCCGGCGCTGATGATCCGCGGGTCCGTTGATCACCCGCGGGGTCAGTCGTGCCGCGGGGCGCCGCTCGGGACGATCGCGGCCTCGGCCGGACAGACGTGGCCGTCGGCCAGGCAGGCGTCCTCGTCGCAGAGGCGACAGATGCGGCTCACGCTGACGCGATCCGTCACGAGCCCGGCGAGCACCTTCTCGAGCGCTCGACCGAGTGCCGCCTGCTCGGCCGGGTCGAGCACGTCGAGCGCCTCGCGCAGGATGGCCACGCGTCGCTCGGTGACCGCCTCCGCCGCCGCATGGCCGGTCTCCGTGAGGGCCAGGATGACGCTGCGGCGATCCGGGCCCGGGGCCCGGACGAGCAGTCCGTCGGCGACGAGGCGGTCGACCAGGCGGACCGTGCCGGAGTGCGTGAGTCCGAGGGCCCGACGCAGATGCTCGATCGTCCGGCCGGGGTAGTTGCGCACCGTCACGAGCGCGGACGGTGCCGCCGCGCCATGGTGGGCGGCGTTCTCGGTCACGGCGCGCAGGCGGTCGGTCAGCGCCAGCACGCCTGCCCCGAGCAGGTTGGCGACCCGGTCCGGTTGCACGGCGGCACTCTACCGCGTCAGTATGTGTGCGTCATGCATGTATTGCGGGCACAGAGCCGAAGGATGAGCCACCGCACGCGCACCGCGATCGCCCTGGCCACGATCTACGTCGTCTGGGGGTCGACCTACCTCGGCATACGCGTGCTGGTGGAAACCGTGCCGCCGCTGCTCGGCATCGCGGGTCGCTTCCTGGCCGCGGCCGTGCTGCTCGGGACGCTCGTGGCTTTCCGCCGCGGGCGAGGCGGCCTCTCGGCCCGGCCGGCGGAGCTCGCCGGCGCGGCGCTGGTCGGCACGCTGCTGCTCGCCGTGGGCATCGGCCTGGTGGCGATCGCGGAGGAACGCGTCGACTCCGGGCTCGCGGCGCTCGTGCTCGCGTCGGTGCCGCTCTGGGTCGTCGCCCTGCTGGTCGCCGAGGGCCGCCGGGTCGGCCGCCGCGGCGCACTCGGCGTGGCGATCGGCCTCGTCGGCGTGGCGATCCTCGTGTCGCCGTCGGGTGCGGAGGCCCCACCCGCCTGGGCGGTGCTCCTGCTGCTCGTGGCGGCAGCCGGCACGGCCGTCGGCTCCGTCGCCTCGAGCCGGGTCCCCCAGCCGCCCGACCCGCTGCTCGGCGCCGTCGTGCAGATGGGGGTCGCGGGCGCGGTGCTCCTCGCGGCCGCGGTGCTGCACGGAGAGGCCGGGCGCCTCGACCCGGCCGTCGTGTCAGGCCGCTCCCTGCTCGCCTTCCTGTACCTCGTCGTGCTCGGTTCGGTCGTGGCGTACTCGGCCTTCGTGTGGCTGCTCACGCACGCGCCGGTCGCGACCGTGTCCACGTACGCCTACGTCAACCCCGTGGTGGCCGTGCTGCTCGGGTGGGTGGTCCTCGACGAGCGCCTCACCGCGCGCGTGCTCGTCGGCGCGCTCGTCGTGGTCGGCGCCGTGGCGACGATCGTTCGCCGGCCGGCGACCGCCCGGCCGCTCACGGCGGACGCGGGAGCGGTACGATCGCCGCCATGACGGTCCGATCGAAGACGTTCGACTACGACGTCCAGCTCACCTGGGACGGCGGCCGCGCCTCCACGCTGACCGCGGGCGACCGGCCCGCGCTGCACGGGGCGCCGCCGGACGACTTCCCGCACGGCGACGCGACGCGCTGGAGCCCGGAGCACCTCTTCCTCGCGGCGCTGTCCTCGTGCACGATGCTCTCGTTCCTGAGCCACGCCGACCACAACGGCGTCGAGGTGCAGAGCTACCGGGCCGACGTCTCCGGCACGATCCGCCGCCGCGACGGCGACGGCCGGTACGCGTTCGTCGAGGTGCGCCTCTCGCCCGTCGTCCGCGTGGCGGCCGGCCAGGCCGACGCCGCGCGCGGCCTGACGGACAAGGCCCAGCGCGACTGCTTCATCTCGGCCTCGACGACCGCCGAGATCCACGCGGACTGGTCTATCGAGGAGGCGTAGCGCTCCTACACTCCCGGCGTGCGTCCCTTCCGACCCGCCGAGCCGAGCTATGCGGGCGTCGGCGTCACCTTCTGCCGCACCGAGCTCGTCCTCGAGCCGGCCGACCTCCGGGGCGCCGACGTGGCGATCGTCGGGGCGCCCTTCGATGACGGCACCTCCTTCCGGCCGGGGGCGCGCTTCGGTCCACGCGCCATCCGCGCGGCCGAGGACGTGGCCGGACCGAGCACGCGCCCGCACATGGAGCTCGGCGTCGACCCGTTCGCCGAGCTCCGCGTCGTCGACCACGGCGACATCGAGGCGACGCCCGCCGACCTCGCGACCTCGCACCGACGACTGCGGGCGACGCTGACCGACGTCCTCGAGGCCGACGCGATCCCCGTGGTGCTCGGCGGCGACCACTCGCTGTCCACCCCGACCATGCAGGCGCTGGCCGACCGTCTCGGCCCGGACGGCTACGCCGTGCTGCATTTCGACACGCACGCCGACACGGGTGCGACCACGTTCGGTGTGGCGAACACGCACGGCACGCCGTTCCACCGAGGCGTCACGGAGGGCTTCCTGCGCGGGGACCACGTGGTCCAGGTCGGGCTGCGGGGGACGTGGCCGACGCCGCCGGAGTTCGCCTGGATGCGCGACCAGGGCTTCCGTTGGCACACCATGGACGAGATCGAGGACCGCGGGCTGCCGAGCGTCGTGGCCGAGGCGGTGGCGAGCGTCACGGGAGCGGCCCCGAGGGTCTACCTGACGGTCGACATCGACGTGCTCGACCCGGCGTTCGCGCCGGGGACGGGCACGCCGGAGCCCGGCGGGCTGACGACACGCGAGCTGCTGCGCGCCGTGCGGACCGTCGCCGCGTCGGTCGATCTGTGCGCGATGGACCTCGTGGAGGTCTCGCCGCCGTACGACCCGGCGGGCGTCACGGCGCTCGCCGCCCAGCGGTTGGTGCTCGAGACGCTGTCGGGGCTGGCCCTGCGGCGCAGCGGCCGGTCGGCCCGCCCCGAGCGGCCATGACGCCCCGCCCGCTGGTGGCCTTCGCGGACCTGGCGCGGCAGCCGCTCGTCCGCGCCCTCCGGACGCTCGACGTCGACCCGTCCGACGTGGGCGCCGCCGAGGTCGTGGCGGGCACGCTGTTCGCGTCCGGGGGAACGGTGGCGGCCGCCGTGGCCGCGCTCGTCTGTGCGTCCGAGGGGCCGCTCGCCCGTGCGGCGCGGCTCGGGCTCGCCACGGACGACCCGCGTCGCCGCCACGCGGCGGCCGAGCTCGCCAAGCTCGGCCGGC
>CADCWC010000471.1 GCA_902806305.1 uncultured Thermoleophilia bacterium
CCCCGGCCAGCGCCCGGTAGACGGAGCGGAGGTGCTCGACACTGACGTTCGACTCGCCCGCATGCTTCTTCAGACGGACGAAGTCGCCCTTGGCCCAGAGCATGATGCAGGCGGAGGGGAGCCCGTCACGGCCGGCCCGGCCCGCCTCCTGGACGTAGGCATCGAGGGACTTCGGCGGCGAGTAGTGGACGATCGTCCGGACGTTCGGCTTGTCGATCCCCATCCCGAAGGCGACCGTGGCCACGATCACCGCGCACTCGTCGCGCATGAACGCGTTCTGATTGGCCGTCCGGACGTTGCTCGCCATCCCGGCGTGGTAGGGACGCGCGGCGATGCCACCCGCCCGCAGCTCGGTCGCGATCGTCTCGGCGTTCGCCCGCGACGGGACGTAGACGATCGCCGGCCCTGTCCGCTGCCTGAGCACGTCCCGGAGGATCGCGCTCTTGTCCTTCGGGCCGCCGCATGCCACGACCTCGTAGCGGAGGTTCGGGCGGTAGGCACTGGTCCGGATGATCTCGAGCGACCGGCCGAGCAGCTTGCTGATCTGCCGGGCGGTCTCCGGGGTCGCGGTCGCGGTGGCGGCGAGGACGGGCGGGTCGTTGAGCAGGCGGAGCGCGTGCGGGATGTAGAGGTAGTCCGGGCGGAAGTCGTGGCCCCACATGCTGATGCAGTGGGCCTCGTCGATCACGACCCGGCTGCACCCCGCCGCGCGCAGCGCCTCCAGGAAGGCGGGGTGGCGCAGCCGCTCGGGCGCGACGTAGACCAGCTTGTAGTCCCCCGCCGCCATCCGGCTCAGCCGGCGGTCCATCTCGGCCGGCTCCAACGAGCCGTTGACATAGGTCGCCCGCTGCCTCAGCGCGACCGGCATGGAGTCGACCTGGTCATGCATGAGCGCGATCAGCGGCGAGATCACGACCGTCAGCCCTTCGACGAGCAAGGCCGGCAGCTGGAACGTGAGCGACTTGCCCGCTCCGGTCGGCATGATCGTGATCGCGTCGACGCCGTCGATCAGGTGCTGGATGACGTCGGACTGCCCCGGCCGGAGCTCTTCGTAGCCGAACACCGCGCGCAGCGTCTCGAGCACGTTCGACCCGACCTCGGCCTCGGGCGCGACGATCTCGACCGGCTGGGCCTCACCGATCTCCTGGTCCACCGGGGGCACGATCTCGTCCGGCTTGACGACCTCGTGCTTCGGCGCCGCCTGCCCGGCCGTCGGGGTGGCGGGGGCCGGCGTCACGATCGAGGATGCGGTAGCCCGTGGTTTCGGCGGCGCGCCGGGCACCTCCCCGAGGTCGAGTGCGGCGGCGAGCTCACGATGGAGGTCGGTGTGACTGGGGGCAGCCAAGACCGGGACGGCCTCCGCGCAGTCCTCGGCGAACGCGTCACCGCCGGTCATGGCGGCCAGCGCCAGCAGGCGGTCCCGGTTGGCGTCGGCCAGGCGCGGCTTGATCGCGACGGCCTGCTCGACAAACCCGCGCGCCGCGTCGAGGTCCCCCCGGGCGATGGCGACGTCGGCCATCAGCATCGGGACGAGGGCGCTGCGCGAGTGGTCCGCCCGGGCTTGGTTCAGGACGCGGTCGGCCTCGGCCAGGTCGCCGGTCTCGAGGAGCGCCGCCCCGACCAGGAGAGCGGTCGCGAGGGTGCCGGCGTCGAGCAGCCGGATCTCGGCGATCAGCGTCGCCAGCCGCGCGGTGGCCTCCGGCTCGGGTCTGGCCAGGAGGTGGTTGGCGAGGTGGGCCCGCGCGTCGACGTCGGGGAACTGCCGGAGCCGGTGCTCGCGCAGAGCCCGGGCCTCGACCCACCGGTCCTCGGCCTCGAGCAGGAGCGCCCGCTCGTCGACGAGGAAGGCCGATGGCCCCTCCTCGTGCTCGACGAACGAGAGCACCGCCTGTGCCTCGGGGAGGCGGTTGGTCCGGCGGAGGTAGCGGGCGAGCGTCCGCCGCGTCTTGTCCGGGAGGACGTCGAGGGCGTCGAGGGCGCGATCGACGCAGACGTCGAGCGGAGGAGCCGCGGTCGCTGTGCCGTCCAAGTCGAAAGCCCTCGATTCAGAACGCATGTTCGTCCGTGTCATCCTACCCGGTCCATGCCCAAATGGTAAGGGCCGCGGGGGTCGCCTTGTGGCCGAATCGTCACCGTGTCACGATTCGTGAACCGGGGGAATCCGGGGGAGGGTAACAACGTGCAGGTCAAGTTGATGGGCGTCGTCGAGCGGGCGCAGTACGTCGCCTACGGGCTGGCCGCCGGTCTGCTGCTTGGGATGGTCCTCGGCTGGCTGTTCCACGGCTTCGTCGGGACGCTGTTCCGGGTCCTGATCGTGCTCGCCATCCTGGCACCCTTCGTCGCGGCGGTCATCTTCTGGCAGCGGATCAGCGGCCGCAACCGCGTCGAGAACAAGGGTCGCGACTCGGTGGTGGTCCACGAGGGCCGGCGCATCCGTGACGCTGGGACCATCGACGACGCCGATGCCGTCCGCGATGCGGATGCCGTCCGCGACGCCGAGTGGCGGGAGCGGCCGTAGCCCTCCTCGCCAATCGGCCATGGTGCTCGGAACCGGATTGCCGACCCGGCCCGCGATCACTAGACTCGAACCCTAGGGCCGACCGTCCGCTCGCGACGAGCCTGGACGGCGGCGCGCCACGGAGAAACCCGCCATGCCCGTGACTTTCAGCCGCGACGACGTCCGCGAAGGGCTCAAGCAGGTCTACGACCCCGAGATCGGGATCAACATCGTCGACCTCGGCCTCGTCTACGACGCCGACATCTCCGACCAGGGCGACGTCCTGGTCACCATGACGCTCACCTCCCTCGGCTGCCCGCTCGGGCCGGTCATCGTCCAGGAGGTCCAGGGCGCGCTCAAGGACTTCCCCGGTGTGGGCGAGGTCGACGTCAAGCTCGTCTGGAGCCCACCGTGGTCCCCCGAGATGATGAGCGAGGACGCCAAGGACGAGCTCGGCATCTGGTAGCTTCGGCGGTCGACCAAAGAACCGGGTCGACCTTGGCCGCAAGATTCGTCGCGCCCTGCACACCCTTCGGCGGTTTGGTGAACCCGCGACGGTAGCAGGGGAGAGTCCCCGTGCCCTCCCGTGGTCCGATTTCGGGCCGATTCGGTGGCCTTGACCGTGTGGGCCAGCCTGGCCATCTCGGTGCGCGACCACGGGTGCTACCCCTATGACCGCGCTTGCCTCGTCGAACCATCTGGACCTCGGACCTCGGTCGACGCGCCTGTCCTCAGTGTCACAGATGGCGGGCCAGGAACGCTCGCGTCAACCGGAGGAACTCCTCCGTGGACTCGCGGTGCAGGCCGTGGGAGCCGCCGGCTATGCGGGCCGTCTCGAAGTTGGGGCCGACCCGGGCGAAGCGCTCGACGTCCTCGGGGTAGACCAGCCCACCCGCCTCCATGTCCCCGTGGATCTGCAGGATCGGCGACGTGATCGGTCCGAGCGGGGCGACCCGGTCGATGAACCCGAGCTGGACCGCCTCGTCGCGAAGCTCGGTGAAGACTGCCTCGGCCGTGGCGGTGATGCTCCTCGCCCGACGGTGCACCTCCTCCTCGCTCTGATCCGGGTCCTCGGCCCGGTAGTGG
>CADCWC010000472.1 GCA_902806305.1 uncultured Thermoleophilia bacterium
GCTCCCGCGCTGGAGGCGCAGGCGGCACGACGCGAGGAGCGACACGCCGACCACCGTGCCGAACATCGGCGCGTCGCGGTGCCAGCCGATCGTCGCCCCGGGGCCGTAGCGCGTGACGAGGATCTGCGCCAGGGCGTCCGGTTCGAATTGCGCGAGGGCCGCGGCGCGGTCGCGCACGGGCCCGAGCGCCGCCGGCAGCGGATCCGTCGGCGTCAGCCGGTACGTCTCGTAGTCGTAGTCGAGGCCGAAGTGCCGGACCGTCCGCCGCGCCGTCTGCCCGCGCATCGTCACGTCGCGGTAGTCGAGCGCCTCGAGCGCCGCCACCACGTCGCGCTCCTCGTCCTCCGTGAGCACGTCGGCGTGGAGGGCCAGCCCCTCCGGCGGACGCTCGGCCCTGGGTGCGCGCGGCATGGCGACACGGTAGCCACGCGGCGCCACCACCGTCGATCGTGGGGCGCCTAGAGTTCCGGCGATGCGCGTCCTGATCGTCGGAGCAGGCCAGGTCGGGACGGCGGTCTCCGAGTCGCTCCACGCCGATCACGACGTGACGGTGGTCGACGTCGACGCCGAGCGCCTGAACGCGCTGTCGTACCGCTACGACATCCTCACCATCGTCGGCGACGGGACGTCCAGGGCGGTGCTGGAGCAGGCGGGCGTCCGGGAGAGCGATCTGATCATCGCCTCGACCGATCGCGACGCCGTCAACGTCGTCGTGGCGCTGCAGGCCCGCGCGCTCAGCCGCGGGACGCTCGTGGCCCGCACGCAGAGCGTCGAGTACCTCGGGGCGTGGCGACAGGGGCAGTTCGACGTGGACCACATGGTGTCGTCGGAGGTCGAGACGGCCGAGGCGGTGGCTCGCTTCCTCTCCATGCCGACCGCCATCCGGAACGAGTCGTTCGCCGGCGGCCGCGTGCACCTGGTCGAGTTCGCGGTCGGGGAGACGAATGACGAGGTGGCCGGGCGGACGCTCGGCGAGGCGCGGATTCCGGACGAGAGCGTCATCGGGGCGCTGATCCGGGACGGACACGTCACGATCCCCGGCGGCGCGGACCGGATCGAGGTCGGCGACCGGATCGTCATCCTGGCCTCCCGCGAGGCGGCGGCCGAGTGGGCCGGACGGCTCTCGACGGGCACGCGCACGCCGATCCGGGAGGTCATCGTCGCGGGCGGCAACGCCACCGGCCGCCGGGTGGCCGCCCTGCTCGCAACGCACGGCTACACGGTCCGCCTGATCGAGCCCGACCACGCGCGGGCGCGCCGGTGTGCGGAGGAGCTCTCCGGGGTGACGGTGCTCCGCGCCGACCCGACGGACCCCGAGTTCATGGAGCGGGAGAACGCCGGCCGCGCGGACGCGCTCGTGGCCTGCACCGACGACGACGCCGACGACCTGCTCGCCGGCCTGCTCGCCAAGCAGCTCGGCGTGCGCGTGGCTGTGACGATCGTGAACGACCCCGGATACATCCCGATCTTCGAGCGCGTCGGCATCGACCACGCCCTGAACCAGCGCCTCGTCACGGCCGAGGAGATCATCCGCTTCGCGCGCGACCCGCGCGCCGAGGCGCTCGCGATCCTGGAGGACGACCGGGCCGAGGTCTTCGAGCTGCAGCTCGGCTCGGACAGCAAGATCCTCGGTCGCCCGTTCCGCGAGCGACCGCTGCCGGGCGCGATCGTCGGGGCGATCATCCGCGACGGCGCCGTGATCTTCCCGCGCGGGGACGACGCGCTGCAGGCCGGCGACCGCGTGGTGCTGCTCGCCGAGACGGCGCGCGCCAAGGAGCTCCAACGGATCCTCTGATGCGTCACCGACGACGTGGCGCACGGTCCTCTCCGACGATCGTCCGCCGTTCGCCGAGGCCGACCGTCGACGTGGCGGCGTCGCTGCGGCTGGTCGGCGTCATCCTGGCGTGGCTCAGCCTGTCCCTGCTCGCGCCGCTCGCCGTCGCCGTCGCGCACGGCGAGTCGGCTCGTCCGTTCGTGGCCGCACTGGCCGTCGGGCTGGGCCTCGGAGCGGTGCTCCGCGTCACGACGCGCCGCGCCGGCGAGGCGCGGGTCCGGGAGGGGTTCCTCGTCGTGGCGTCCGTCTGGATCCTGGCCTCGCTCGTCGGGTGCATCCCCTACGTGGTCGAAGGCGGCGACGTGGGAGACCCCGTGGACGCCTACTTCGAGGCGATGGCAGGCTTCACCTCGACCGGCTCGACGGTCATGGTCGACATCGAGAGCCACGGGCGCGGCATCCTGCTCTGGCGCGCCGTCACGCAGTTCCTGGGCGGGGTCGGCATCCTCGTCCTGGCGCTGGCCGTCCTGCCTCGCCTCGCCGTCGGCGGTCGTCAGCTGATGGAGAGCGAGGTGCACGCTCCCGAATTCGAGAAGCTGGCGCCACGCATGCGTGCCGCGGCGGGCCGGCTGTGGCTGCTCTACGCCATTCTCGTCGTGCTGCAGGTGACGGTGCTCTGGGTCCTCGGTCTGGCCGGGCTGGCGCCCGGAATGGATTTCTACAACGCCGTGGCGCACGGCCTGACGACGCTCTCGGCGGGCGGCTTCTCGCCCGAGGGCCGGTCCATCGAGGGGTTCGGCGCCTGGGCGCAGTGGGCGATCCTCGTGTTCATGGCGATCGCGGGCACGAACATCGCGCTCTGGTACCGCGGCATCTTCCGGCGCCGCTCCCCGTTCCGCCGTGACGAGGAGCTGCGCGTCTATCTCGGCCTGATCGCCCTGGCGAGCGTGTTGATCGCGGTCGAGCTCTACCGCGACGACCTCCACGGCGGGCACGGGGCGGTGCGGCACGCCCTGTTCCAGACCGTCTCGATCATCACGGGGACCGGGTACGCGTCGACGGACTTCGCCGTCTGGCCGATCCTCCCGGTCGGCCTGCTCCTCGCGCTCATGTTCGTCGGCGGCTGTGGTGGCTCCCCGACCGGCGCGCTCAAGATCTTCCGGCTGATCCTGGTGATGCGGGTGGCCACCCGCGAGATCTCGACCACCGTCCACCCGGAGGCGATGATCCCGGTCCGCCTGTCCGGTCGACCCGTGCCCGACCGGGTCGTGCGCGGTGCCGTGGCCTACACGCTGCTGTACCTCGGGGTGTTCGTCGTCGGCACGGTCGCGATCCTCGTCGACGTGTCGCTGCGGACGTCGTCCGTCTCGCTGCTGGAGGCGGCGTCGGCGGCCGCCGCGACGCTCGGCAACGTCGGTCCGGGGTTCGGGTTCCTCGGTCCGATGGGCTCCTACGCGCCGTTCAGCAACGTCTCGACCGGCGTCCTGACCGTGCTGATGTGGGCCGGCCGGATGGAGCTCCTGCCCGTGCTCGTGCTGCTGACCCGGTCCTACTGGCGGGAGTAGTCGCAACGGGCGCCTCAGCCCGGGCCGCGGTCACGCTCCCGTGCCTGGTCGATCTCCCACGCGGCGTTGATCAGCCCGACGTGGCTGAACGCCTGCGGGAAGTTGCCGAGCAGCTCGCCGGTCCGGACGTCGATCTCCTCGGCCAGCAGCCCGAGATCGTTGGCGTGGGCGACGAGCCGGTCGAACAGCCGCTGCGCGCGCTCGAGCTCGCCCGCGCGCGCCAGACACGAC
>CADCWC010000473.1 GCA_902806305.1 uncultured Thermoleophilia bacterium
TGGAGCTGCTCGTGCGCGAGAACGCCTTCGTGTGCGACGCGCTGCGCCTCGACGGCGACCAGGTCTCCCTCAAGGACATCACCGTGCCCATGCTCACCGTCATCGCCGAGCGCGACCACATCGTCCCCGAGCCCGTCGCCCGGCCGCTGGCCGGCCTCGTCGGCTCGGAGGAGAGCGACGAGCTGCGCCTCGACGCCGGGCACGTCGGCCTCGTCGTCGGGCGGACGGCGGCGAAGGTCACGATCCCGCGGATCATCGAGTTCCTCAAGCGCCGGTCCGAGCCGGCCACCGCCGAGCACGCCGGGAGCGTCGCCTGATGTCCCCCGCCATCGTCCCCCTCCGGGAGGACCACCTCCCGGCGCTGCGCGCCTTCCTCGGCGGGCTGCCCGACGGCGACGTGACCTTCATCAAGGAGGACGTGCGGGATCCGGAGACCGCCGCGGCGTGGGCGCGGCCCGGCGCCCGCGGCCGCCGGTGGGTGGCGGTCGAGGAGGACGGCGCCGTCCTCGGGCTCGTGTCCATCTCCTCGCTCGTCGGCTGGTCGGCGCACGTGGGCGAGCTGCGGCTCGTGGTCGATCCGGCGCAGCGCGGGCGCGGCCTCGGGGCCTCGCTGGCCCGCCGCGCGCTGCGCGAGGCGCTCGAGGCGGGGCTGCAGAAGGTGGTGGTGGAGGTCGTGGCCGAGCAGGAGGGCGCGATCCGGATGTTCACCGACCTCGGATTCCGGGGCGAGGCGCTGCTCGCGGACCACATCCGCGACCGCAACGGCGAGCTCCGGGACCTCCTCGTCCTGGCCCACGCCGCGGGCGACGAGTGGTCTGCGATGAGCACGCTCGGCGTCGAGGACGAGGTCTCCTGACCCATGTCCTGAACGTGCGGAGGAGGTTCGTGCCCCAGCGGCCTCCAGACCTTGAGGTTCTTGTCGGAAAGCGGACGAATGGATGAGTGGTGGCCGGTCCGTCCGCGATGGAACATGAGGGGCCATGCGCGTCGGCCTCCCTCGTATCGCCGGCTCCCGGCTGCAACCCCTCCTCCTCGTCGCCGTCCTGCTGCTGGCGGTCCCCGCGGCCGCCGGAGCCCAGGAGCCGGCGGCAGTGGTCTTCGACGAGACGCCGGCCCGCGTCACCAGCGCGACGTCGGCCACGTTCGCCTTCTCCGCCGACGGGGCGGCGAGCTTCGCGTGCGCCACCGACGGCGCGCCCGTGGCGCCGTGTCCCTCCCCCTTCACGATCGACGGGCTCGCCCAGGGCTCGCACACCTTCGCCGTCCGCGCGCTCGACGCGGCCGGAGGGACCGTCGCCGAGGGGGGGTTCACCTGGGTCATCGACCTGGACAAGCCGACGGCCACCATCCTGACGGGCCCGTCGGGCACCGTCCCGACCGGAAAGGCCGTCGTTACCTTCGAGTCCCTCGACGCGGATCTCGCCCGGCTGGAGTGCCAGCTCGGCGTCGAGCCCTACGACAAGTGCACGTCCCCCCTCGACGTTGAGGTCGAGCCGGGTCTCAACGTCCTGCGCGTGCGGGCGGTGGACGAGGCGGGCAACCTCGGCGAGCCCGACGTCCTGGAGTGGACCGGGGCGGAGCCCGCGCCGGCCAAGCCGTCGCTCGCCGGGCCGCCGGCGCAGACGGCCTCCCGCGACGCGACGTTCACCTTCACCGCCGCCGGCGCACAGAACTACGCCTGCACCCTCGACGGGCTCCAGCTGGCCGACTGTGCCTCCCCCCAGAAGGTCACGGTCGACAAGGACGGCAAGCACACCTTCGAGGTGCGCGGCATCGCCCCCGGCGGCGCGGAGGGGCCCGCCACCTCGCTGACGTGGACCGTCGACACCGGTCAGCCGGCCGTCACGTTGGCCGCGTCGCCGGCCAAGCTCACCAACTCCGGTGTGGCGGCGTTCGTCCTGGCGTCCGAGCCCGGCGTGACGCTGACGTGCCGGCTCGTCCGGCCGGGCGGCAGCGACCCCTTCGCGCCGTGCGGGACGTCGAAGACCTACGAGGGGCTGGGCTCGGGGTCGTACACGTTCGAGGTCCAGGCCGTCGACGCCGTCGGCAACTCCGGCGCGGCGAGCCACTCCTGGCGCGTGGACCAGGACGCGCCGACCGTCACCATCACCGCGCGGCCGCCCGAGGTCTCCACGGACGCCTCCGCCGAGCTGGCGTTCCTGGCCGGCGAGGAGGGGTCGTCCCTGAGCTGCGCGCTGGACGGCGGGGAGTTCGCGCCCTGCGAGAGCCCGGTCACCGTGCAGCACGCGGTGCTCGGCCCGCGCGCGTTCGCCGTCCGGGCGACCGACGCGGCGGGCAACACCGGCCCCGCCGAGGGGGCGGCGTGGAGGGTGGCCGTCGAGGCGGCGTTCGACTGGGTCCCCGCGGCGGCCGTGGTCGACCAGCCCGTGACGTTCACGTCCCGGTCCAAGGGCGCCGTCGCCGGCCTGGCGTGGGACCTGGACGACGACGGGGACTTCGACGACGCGACGGGGGCCACGGCGCAGCGCACGTTCGCCGAGGCCGGCACGTACAAGATCCGGCTCCGGGTGACCCACCCGTCCGGGAAGACCGCGGAGGCGGAGGCCGACGTGACCGTCGGCCGCACGCCGCTCACGACGATCCCGCCGGGGACGTCGGGCGGCACCGACGCGCGGCCGCCCGTCGCGGGATTCGTCTTCGCCCCGCAGGCCCCCGTGGCCGGGCAGGACGTGACGCTGTCGTCCACGTCGTCGGACCCGGACGGGACCATCGCCGGCGTCGCGTGGGACCTGGACGGCGACGGGCAGTTCGACGACGCGAGCGGCCCGGCCGCCACGCGGGCCTTCCCCGAGGGCACGCACCTCGTCGGGCTGCGCGTGGTGGATTCCGACGGCCTGGCGGCGACGTCGTTCGCCACGGTCGTGGTCGGTGCCGCGCCGGGCTCGCCGGCGGCGCCGGCGGCGCCGCCGGCGCCCGCTCCGCGTCCCAAGGCGCTCGCGCTGCTCAAGCCGTTCCCCACGGTGCGGATCGCCGGGACGGCGGTGGGCAGGCGGATCCAGCTGCGGATCTTCGCCGTCAAGGCGCCGCGCAACACGACCGTGGACGTGCGCTGCCGCGGGCGCGGCTGCCCGTTCACGCTCGATCGCCACCGCATCAAGGGCAGGACCCGGACGGTCCGGATCCGTCGGCTCGAGCGCCGCGCGCTACGCGCCGGCATCGTCATCGAGGTCCGCGTCCACGCGCCCGGGCGGGTCGGCAAGTACACCCGGCTGCTCATGCGCTCGGCCGCCGCGCCCAAGCGGACGGACGCGTGCGTGTCCGGGACGCGCCGCCTGAAGGTGGCCTGTCCGGCATGAAGCTCCCCGGGATCGTCCTGGGGGTCCTGGTGGTCGGCGTCCTCGTGGTCGCCGGCGCCGTCCTGGCGCTGAGCGGGCCGTCCGACACTCCGGCGGAGGACGCCGACCTGCTGCGCACGGTCCGCGTCCTCTCGCCGCAGACCGGCGCGGCGCACGCGCTGCAGGATGCCGGCGCGATCCCCGCCATGCGCGCCGAGCCCAAGCCGCGTCCCACGCGGGCCGAGCGGCGCCGGGCGGCCCGCCGCCGCGCG
>CADCWC010000474.1 GCA_902806305.1 uncultured Thermoleophilia bacterium
CGAGCTCCTCAAGGTCCTCGGGAGGCTCAACTACCGCACGTCGTACGGCCAGAACGTGCTTCGCCACTCGCTCGAGTGCGCCCACCTCGCGGCGATGATGGCGGCCGAGATCGGGGCCGACCAGCGTGTCGCCCGTCGCGCAGCGCTGCTGCACGACATCGGCAAGGCCGTGACGCACGAGGTCGAGGGCTCGCACGCGATCATCTCGGCGCAGCTCTGTCGGAAGTACCGCGAGTCGGACGCCGTGTCGCACGCCGTCGAGGCGCACCACCTGGACGTCGAGCCGCAGACCGTCGAGGCGGTCCTCGTCCAGGCGGCGGACGCCATCTCGGCCGCCCGGCCCGGTGCCCGAGGCGAGAGCCTCGAGAACTACGTGAAGCGGCTCGAGGCGCTGGAGGCGATCGCGATGTCGAAGCGCGGCGTCGAGAAGTGCTACGCCATGCAGGCCGGGCGCGACGTCCGCGTCATCGTCAAGCCGACGGAGGTCGACGACGACATGGCCGTCCTGCTGTCCCGGGAGATCGCCCGCGAGATCGAGACCTCGCTCCAGTACCCCGGCCAGATCAAGGTCACGGTCATCCGCGAGTCGCGCGCCAGCGAGTTCGCCAAGTAGCGACGCCCCCGTGCCGGCCTGGCCGCCGGCTCAGGCGGCGAGCGGCGACGCCGCGACCGCGGGCAGCGTGATGACGAAGGCCGCGCCACCGCCCGGATTCGCCGTCACCGTGATCCCCCCGCCGTGGCGCTCGACGATGCGGCGACAGATGGCCAGTCCGAGCCCCGTGCCCTCGTAGGCGTCACGGTGCCCGACCCGCGTGAACATGTCGAAGATCCGCGCCGCGTCGTCCGGATCCACCCCGACGCCGTTGTCCGTCACCGTCAGCCGGACCGTGTCCGGCGTCGCCGTGGCGGCCACGCGGACGTGCGGGTCCGCAGCGCCGCGGAACTTCAGGGCGTTGCCGATCACGTTGGCCAGGACGCGGCGGAGCTGCGACGCGTCGCCCGGCACGACGGGGAGGGATCCGACCTCGACGACGGCGTGCTCGGCGGCGATCCGGCACGAGAGGTCGTCGAGCACGGTCGCGACCTCCGCGGACAGGTCCACCGGCGTCGCCGAATGCGACTCGCCGTCGACACGCGACCAGACGAGCAGGTCGTCGATCAGGCGGCGCATCCGCGTGGCACCGTCGACCGCGAAGCCGAGGAACTCGTCGGCGTCGGGGCCGAGCCGGCCGCCGACGCGCTCCCGGAGGAGGGCGAGGTAGCTGGTGATGGTCCGCAGCGGCTCGTTGAGGTCGTGCGAGGCCACGGAGGCGAACTGGGCGAAGGCGGCGTTGGAGCGCTCGAGCTCGGCGGCGTGGGCCTCGAGGCCCCGCTGCAGGCGCACGACGCGGAGGCCCGCGCGGACGCGGGCCAGCAGCTCCTCGGGATCGAACGGCTTCGGCAGGTAGTCGTCGGCGCCCGCGTCGAGGCCCTCGACGATCTGCGCCCTACGGTCCATCGACGTGAGGAAGATGACGTACGGCTGCTCGAGCTCCGGGCTGCTGCGGATGGCTCGCATCAGCCCCAGGCCGTCGAGGTTCGGCATGAGCCAGTCGGTCACCACGAGGTCGACGCGCCGGGCGCGCAGCACGGCGAGCGCCTCGACGCCGTCGGCGACCTCGAGCACCGTGTGGCCCTCGGCCTCGAGGGCCGTGCGGGCGATCAGGGCGGCGAGGCCGCTGTCGTCGGCGAGCAGGATCAGACCGCGGCGATCGTCGGTGCCGGGGAGAGGAGGGGTCATGCCGTCCCCATCGGCCCCCGGCGGGCCGGCCTTGAAAGGGCCGTGCCGGGAGCCCGCTGCGGGGGCCCCGTCGGCACGCCGCGACCGTCCGGGGACCGCCGGGAATCGCGGCCGGAGGCTCAGTAGACTGGCGCCATGCGCCGGTACCACCTGACGACCTACGGCTGCCAGATGAACGCGCACGACTCGGAGCGCATCAAGGGCCTGCTCGAGTCCTCGGGACTCGGCGAGGCCGCGTCGCAGGACGAGGCGGACGTGATCGTCTTCAACACCTGCACGATCCGCGAGAAGGCGGACGGTCGCTTCCTCCAGAACCTGATGCACGCGCGCGCTCAGAAGGCTCGCGATCCGGAGAAGCGGATCGTGGTCGGCGGCTGCTGGTCCGAGTCGCTGAAGGACGAGCTGTTCGCCGAGTACCCGTTCGTCGACTTCGCGTTCGGGCCGGGCTCCATCGCCCGGCTCGGCGACTTCCTGGCGCCCGGCGGCGAGCTGCCACGTGGGCACTTCTCGACCTTCGACGCGTTCGCGGGCGACCTGCCGATGCACCGCGCCCGCCCCTTCTCGGCGTGGCTGCAGATCTCGATGGGCTGCAACTCCGTGTGCTCGTACTGCATCGTGCCGGCCGTCCGCGGTCGCGAGCGCTCGCGACCGCTCGAGGACGTGCTGTCGGAGGCGCGGCGCCTGGCCGACGACGGCGTCTCCGAGCTGACGCTGCTCGGGCAGAACGTCAACTCCTACGGGCGCGACCTGCCGCTCACCGGGCGTGTCTCCTTCGCAGAGCTGCTGCGCCGGCTCGACGCCGTGCCGGGGATCGACCGGATCCGGTTCACGAGCCCACACCCGAAGGACATGCGTGCCGACGTGATCGCCGCCATGGCGGAGTGCCCGGCCGTCTGCGAGGCCCTCCACCTGCCGCTGCAGTCGGGCTCGACGCGGATCCTCAAGGCGATGCGGCGTACCTACTCCAGGGAGCGCTACCTGGCGCTCGTCGACCGGCTGCGCGACGCGATGCCCGACGTCGCGCTGACCACAGACATCATCGTCGGGTTCCCCGGCGAGACGGAGGACGACTTCGCCGCCACCCTCGACGTCTACGACACGGTCGGGTTCGACCACGCGTTCACCTTCATCTACTCGCCGCGGCGCGGCACCGAGGCGGCGGGCATGGCCGACCAGGTCCCCGAGCCGGTCAAGCACGAGCGCCTCGAACGGCTCGTGGAGCGCGTGCAGGCCCACGCCCGACACCGGAACGCCCGGCTGGTCGGATCGGTGCAGGAGGTGCTCGTGGAGGGGCCGAGCCGCACCGACCCGGACACCCACCGCGGCCGCGCCCGCTCCGGCAAGACGGTCATCTTCTCGCCCGGCGCCGCCGTGGGCGCCGCCGTGCCGGTGCGCGTCGAGGCCGTCACGTCGCAGACGCTGCGCGGGACCGTGGAGGCGCCCGTCGCGGTGGCGTGATGTCGGCGGCGCCGCGCCTCGTGGCGCTCTACGGGCCCACGGCCTCCGGCAAGAGCGCGCTTGCGCTCGCGCTCGCCCGGCGCCTGGGCGGCGAGATCATCTCGGCCGACGCGATGCAGCTCTACCGCGGGCTGCCGGTCCTGTCGAACCAGCCGAGCGCCGCCGAGCAGGCGGCGGTGCGGCATCACCTGGTCGGCATCTGGGACCTCGACCAGGACGGCGACGTGGCGCGCTACGCCGAGGCGGCCGACGCGGCCGTCGACGAGGTGCTCGCGCGGGGCCGCGTGCCGATCGTCGTGGGCGGCACGGTGCTCTACCTGCGGGCGGCA
>CADCWC010000475.1 GCA_902806305.1 uncultured Thermoleophilia bacterium
GGGGGGACCGCCGTGGCCGGCGCCCTGGACGCCGACGAGGTCCTGTCGATCGCCGAGGACCTCTGACCGTGGCCGCCGATCCCACCGCCGTCTCGGGCGGCGCCGCCGCGGGCGCGGCGGCGGACCTGATCGCCGACCTGCCGCCGGCGCCCGGCGTGTGGTGCTCGGGCCTGCGCAAGCGGTACGGCCGGCGCCCGGCGGTCGAGGACGTGTCCCTCGAGGTCGGCCGCGGCGAGGTGGTCGGGCTGCTGGGCCCGAACGGCGCCGGCAAGACCACGGTGATCAAGATGCTCCTCGGCCTCGTCCAGCCCGATGCGGGCGAGGTGATGCTGCTCGGGCGGTCCGCCTCCGATCCGGCCGCGCGCGCCCGCGTCGGCTACCTGCCCGAGCTCTTCCGCTACCAGCCGTGGCTGAGCGCGGCCGAGGTGCTGGCCCTCCACGTCCGGCTGACGGGGGCCGGCGTGCCCGCGCGCGAGCAGCTCGAGTCCCTGTCCCTCGTGGGCCTGCGCGACCGCGCCGGCGACCGCGTGGGGGGCTTCTCGAAGGGCATGCAGCAGCGCCTCGGGCTGGCGGTCGCCCTGGTGGCCCAGCCCGAGCTCGTGATCCTGGACGAGCCGACGAGCGCGCTGGACCCGCTCGGCCGCGCGGACGTGCGCGACATCGTGCTCGACCTGAAGGGCCGGGGGGTCGCGGTCCTGCTGAACTCCCACCTGATCGGCGAGGTGGAGCGGGTCTGCGACCGGGTGGTCATCCTCGACCGCGGACGGCTCGCCGCATCGGGCAGCCTGGCCAAGCTGCTCGGCCAGCGCGAGGTCCGGCTGCACCTGACCGACGTGTCCGCGGCGGCGCAGGCGCGGCTGGCGGCGACGGGGGAGCTCGAGCGGGCCGGCGACTGGTTCACCGTGGCGCTGCCCGCCGACGACGACGCGACGACCGTCCCCGACCTGGTGGGCGACCTGATCGCCGAGGGCGCACGGGTGCACGCGGTCGAGCCCACGCGGATCAGCCTCGAGGACCGCCTGCTGGGCATCCTGCGGGCCGGCCACGGAGGCGACCGGTGAGCTCGGCCCGGACGGTCGTGATCATCGCCGCGCTCACCCTGCGCGAGGCGTCCCGCCGGCGCGTGCTGCTGGCGCTCGCCGTGCTGACGGTCGCGCTGCTCGGGCTCAGCGGCTGGGGGTTCTCCCGCCTGGCGGCCGAGTCCTCCGAGTTCAGCACGCTCACGAGCGGCGAGGCCCGGCTGGCGGCCTCCCAGCTGCTCAACCTCGTGATGTTCGGCTTCAGCCTGATGGCCGCGCTGGGGACCGCCTTCCTCGCCGGGCCCACGCTGTCGGGCGAGACGGAGTCGGGCATCGCGCTCGCGGTGCTCGCCCGCCCCGTCCGTCGCTCCGCGGTGCTGCTGGGCAAGTGGCTCGGGCTCGTGGTCTTCGGCAGCGGCTTCATCGTGCTCGCCGGGCTGGCGCAGTGCGTCGTCGTCTGGGCGACCGTGGACTACTGGCCACCGCAGCCGGCGGTCGCCCTCGCGCTGCTCGCGGCGCAGACCACCGTGCTGCTCACCCTCGCGGTCCTGCTCTCGACCGCCGTCTCGCCGATGGCGTCGGGCGTGGTCGCGGTCGGCCTCTTCGGCGCCACCTGGGTCGCCGGCGTGGTGGGCGGCGCGGGCGCCTCGCTCGACAACGAGGGCCTCGAGCGCGTCGGCACGGTCTCGCGGGTCCTGCTGCCCACCGACGGCCTGTGGCGCGGCGCGATGCACGCCTTCCAGGACCCTTCGCCGATCACCGCCTCCTTCGCCGCCGCCGAGGCCTTCCCGTTCCTGAGCATGGCGCCGCTGACGGCGGGCTACCTCGCCTGGGCGGCGCTGTGGGTGGCGATGATCTGGGGGCTGGCCGTGGCGTCGTTCCTGCGCAAGGACCTGTGACCGCCCCGGTGGGGCAAGATCCCGGGGCACATGACCGGAGCCGGCGCGCACACCACCGAGCTGGCCACCCGGGGCGAGGAGCGGCTCACGTGGGTCCGCGCACGGATGCGGCTGCTGGCCGCGGTGCGGGACGACTTCGCCGAGCGCCGGCCGTTCCGGGGCATGACGATCGGCGTCGGCCTCCACATCGAGCCCAAGACGGCGGTCCTCCTCGAGACCCTGGCCGCCGGCGGCGCGGACGTCCGCGGCACGGGCAACCACGGATCGACGCAGGACGACGTGGTGGCCGCGCTGGCCGCCCGGGGCATCCCGCTGCTGGGGACCCGCGACGACAGCCTCGAGACCCACGTCGCCAACCTGCACCGCACCCTCGACGCCGCGCCGGCGATCCTGCTCGACAACGGCGGCGACCTGGCGGTGATGGCCGCCGACCGCGGCATGGCCTCGTCGATCGCCGGCGGCACGGAGGAGACGACGTCCGGCGGGACCCGCCTGCGGCAGGAGCCCGCCGGCCGCATCCCGTTCCCGGTCATCGTGATCAACGACAGCCCGCTCAAGGCGATCGCCGAGAACCGCCATGCCGTCGGCCAGAGCACGGTGGAGAGCTTCATGCGCATCACGAACCTCCAGGTGCCGGGACGCCGCTTCGTCGTCGTGGGCTACGGGTGGTGCGGGCGCGGCGCCGCGCAGTACCTCCGCGCCCTCGGCGGCAAGGTGGCCGTCGTCGAGGTCGACGAGCTCCGGGCCTTCGAGGCCGCCTTCGACGGCTACCGGGTGGCGTCCCTCGAGGCCCTGGCGCCCTGGGCCGAGGTGATCATCACCGCCACGGGTCGTCCCGGCGTCGTGCCGGCGGCGGTCTTCGATCTCGTCGAGGACGGCACCGTGGTGGCCAACATCGGCCACTTCCCGTGGGAGGTCGATGTCGAGGGGCTCACCGCGCGGGCGGCGGCCGTGACGGACGTCGGCGCCGCGATCCAGCGGATCGAGCTGGAAGACGGCCGACACGTGATCCTCCTCGCCGACGGGAGAATGCTCAACCTGGCGGGTACCCACCCCAAGGGCAACTCCATCGACTCCATGGACCTGGGGTTCATGCTGCAGGCGCTGTCGCTCGAGCGGGTGGCGACGGGCGCGTCGTCGCTGGTCCTCGGGCCGCAGGGCGTGCCGGACGACATCGAGCGGCTGATCGCGCGCCGGGTGCTGGAGGTCATGGGGGCGTCGCGCTAGGACCGGGGGCGTACGCGCGTTGGTTTCCGCGGGCGGCTGTCCGCCGTATCGGCTCCACGGGTTGGGCATCAACCGGCCGCGGGCAGGGACCTCAGACGTTCCCCTTCGAGAGGAGTCCGCATGATCGTCCGGTTCGACCGTCTGGCCGCCGAGCTGCCGCCACCGTCCACGCCCGATCCTGACGGCGCGTCCGTCGTCCAGGAGCTCATGGGCGGCAAGTTCGGCGAGCTGTCGACGTTCATGAACTACACGTTCCAGTCGTTCAACTTCCGCGACCGCCAGAAGGCGCGGCCGTTCTACGACCTGATCGCGAACATCGCCGCGGAGGAGTTCGGCCACATCGAGGTCGTCGCCGCGACGATCAACTCGATGCTCACGGGCGTGTCGACGTCGAGCAACGAGCCCGACCCGACCGA
>CADCWC010000476.1 GCA_902806305.1 uncultured Thermoleophilia bacterium
CGCTCCCTCACGTCCGCACGGCCGGTCGGCGCAGCCGGTCGACCTCGGCCAGCAGGGTGGCCGGCGACGATCGGTCACCCGCGCTCGTCGGGCGGTGCACGAACGTCGGACGGGCGTCGACGTCGAGCACGACGTCCGCGCCCAGGGCCGCCGCCTCGTCACCGGCGCGGCCGCCGCGACCGCGCAGCAGCCCGCGGAGGCCAGCCGCCCGGCCCACGCGGTGGCGCGCACCCGACGGTCCGGTCCGCCCGGTGCGCAGGGCGCGCGTCAGCGTCCGAGCCGGGTCGGCGAGGACGATCACGTCGAGCGCGCCCTCACGACGCTGCCACGCACGCGCGCGCTCCGGGTCGGCCGCCAGGACGACGACGAGCCCCGCGCCGCGCGCCGCGATTTCCTCGCGCGCGTCGAGCAGCGTCCGGAGGCGCGCCTGGCACACCGTGCAGCCGAGGTGCCGGGTGAGGTAGAGGAGGTGTGGCCGACCACGGAGATCGGCCGGCGTGACGGCGCTGCCGTCCGTCGCGGTCAGGGAGAAGTCGGGGAGCCGTGCCATCGGGGCGCTCGTCGTTCTGCGTCGGGAGGGGGAGAGGATCGGGGGCGTCGCCGCCGACGCGGTGCGTACCCCCTCAGAGCCTACGTCACTCCTGGGGAGACGAAGGGGGACGCGAACGGCGGCGGTCCGCTCGCGCGTGCGCCTCCCTCCCGGCTGTCGGGGGCCTGCGACGCCGCGGTCGGCGACACTGCAGCCCGTGTCGAGCGGCGTCCGCAGCGAGCCCTCATCCGCCTCGCTCGTGCGACGGATGGCGCCCCTGACCGTCGGGCACGCCGCCGTCGACTTCACCCAGGGCGTCCTCCCGGCGCTCCTGCCCGCGCTCGTCACGCGCTTCTCGCTGTCCTACGCCGCCGCGGGCGGACTGGTGCTCGCGGCCACCGCGGCCTCCTCCGTGACCCAACCGCTCTTCGGCCGGCTCGCCGACCGGCGCGAGGCGCTGTGGCTCCTGCCCTTCGGCGTCCTGCTGTCGGGGGGCGGGCTCGCCCTGGCCACGGTGGCGCCGACCTACGCGCTCGTCTTCCTGGCCGTCCTCACGGCCGGCTTCGGCGTGGCGGCCTACCACCCGGAGGCGTCACGCGTGGCCCGCAGCCTGGCCCACGCCCGGCCGGGGAGCGGCCTCTCCGTCTTCTCGGTCGGCGGCAACGCCGGCGTCGCCGCCGGCCCGGCCGTGGCGGGCGTGGTGCTCGCCCTCGGCGGTCTCGACCTGGCGGTCGTGCTCGGCCTGCCCGCGCTCCTCTGTGCGGCGTGGCTCTGGCGCCTCGTCCCGCGGCTGCGGGCCGACGACGCCGACGCAGCGTCCGCGCGGGGTCTCGAGCAGGGGGTCGATCGCCCGCGCGCGCTGATCGCCCTGCTCGTCGGGGTCGCCCTCCGGGCCTACGTCTACTTCGGCCTGCTCTCGTTCCTGCCCCTGTACGAGGAGCGCGTGCGCGGCCGGTCCGACGGCTACGGCGCGCTGCTCCTGTCGGCGCTGCTCTTCGCCGGGGCGATCGGGACGCTCGCCATGGGCAGGCTGGCCGACCGGCGCAGCCCGCGCCGCCTGATGGCGGGTGCGATGCTCGCCGCAGCGCCGCTGGTGGCCCTGTACGTGGCGGATCCCGGACCGCTCGGCGCCGTGGCCGCGGTGCTCGCGGGCGCCGTCGTGGTCGCGACCTTCGGGCTGTCGTTGCAGCTCGCCCAGGACTTCCTGCCGTCGAGCGCCGCGCAGGCCGCCGGCCTCTCGATCGGCCTCTCGGTGGGACTCGGCGGCGTCGCCTCCGTGGCCATCGGGCTGCTGGCCGACCAGGTCGGCCTGGGGGCGAGCCTCGCCTCGTGCGCGGGCGTCGCGCTCCTCGCGGGGGTCGTCGCCGCCCGGCTCCCGGACGGCCGGCCGCCGCGTGGCGGCGCCGTCCGGTCGAGCGGCGCGCCGGTACGATCCGCGCCGTGACGTCCCACCCGGAGGAGGCTCCCGCCACGTGAAGATCGCCATCTGCGTGAAGGAGGTCCCGGACCCCGGGGCGCCGCGGCGGCTCGACCCGGCGAGCGGGCGCCTCGTGCGCAGCGCCGACACCGCCCTCAACCCGTACGACCGCCACGCCATCGAGGCGGGCGTGCAGCTGCGCGAGGGCGCCGCCGCAGGCGCCGAGGTCACGATCGTCACCATGGCGCCCGCGAGCGCGGCCCGGACGGTCGACAAGGCCCTCGCCCAGGGTGGCGACCGCTCCGTGCACCTGGCCGACGACGCGCTCTCGGGCTCGGACCTCCTCGCGACCTCCTACGCGCTCGCGGAGCTCCTGCGCCGCGACGCCTATGACCTCGTGCTGTTCGGCCAGTCGGCGGCCGACAGCGAGTGCTACGTCCTCCCCGCGGCGGTCGCCGAGCGGCTCGAACGGCCGTGCGTGACCCAGGTGGCGGCGCTCGAGCTCGTGGAAGGCGTGCTGCGCGTGAAGCGCCAGGTCGAGACGGGGTACGAGACGCTCGAGCTGCCGCTGCCTGCGGTGCTCTCCGTGGCCGACACGCTGAACGAGCCGCGCTACGCGACGCTGCCCGCCATCATGGGGGCCAAGCGCAAGCCCCACGAGCTGCTGTCGGTCGACGAGCTCGGGCTCGACCCGGGCCGGATCGGCCAGGGCGGCTCGCGCGCCCGGGTGCGCGGCCTCTCCGCACCGCCCCCCCGCGGGGAGGGCGTCCGGATCGAGGACGCCGGTGACGCGGCCGAGCGGATCCTGGAGTTCCTCGTCGAGCGCCGGCTGGTGGCGTGATGCCCGGGCTGCTCGTCCACGTCGACCGGGCTCCCGGCGGGGGATGGTCGAAGGGCTCGCTCGGGCTCCTCGGTGCGGCCCGTCGGCTGGGCGCCGAGCTGGGCGGACCCGTGCACGCGGCGGTCTGCGGGGACGCGGTCTCCGACGAGGACGCCGCCGCGCTCGGCGGACACGGAGCGAGCGTCGTCCACGTGGCCGAGGCTCCCGGCCTCGGCTCGACGGCGCAGCCCGTGGCGGCCGCGCTCGCGCACGTGCAGCGCGCCGAAGGCCTCGACTACGTGCTGCTCTCCGGCTCGATCGTGGCCCAGGACGCCGCGGCCGCCCTCGCCGTGCGGCTCGACGCGGGCTTCGTCACCGAGGTCGTCGACCTCGTCGTGGAGGACGGCGCCCTCGTGACGCGACGGGCGGGCCTCGGCGACTCCGTGATCGCCCACTGCGGGTTCGCCTCGCCGGTCGGGGTCGCCGTGGTGCGGGCCGGCACCTTCGCGCCCGGAGAGCCGGACGGCGCGCCGGCCGAGGTCCGCCGCGTGACGCCGGAGCTGCCCGCGTGGACGACCGCCGCGCGGGTCGTCGGCCACGAGGAGGCCGCGACCGGAGGCGTCGACATCACGCAGGCCGATGTGCTCGTCGCCGGCGGCCGCGGGCTCGGACGGCCGGAGGGGTTCGAGCTCTGCGAGGAGCTCGCGGGCGCCCTCGGCGGTTCCGTCGCGGCAACCCGCGCCGTCGTCGACGCAGGCTGGTACCCGTACGCGAGCAAGATCGGCCAGACCCGCC
>CADCWC010000477.1 GCA_902806305.1 uncultured Thermoleophilia bacterium
CGCCGCGTCCTCGACCACGTGGAGGCCGTGCGCCTCGGCGACGGCCATGACCGCGTCCATGTCCGCAGGGCGTCCGTGGAGATGGACCGGCATGATGGCGCGCGTCCGCGGGGTGACCGCCTCGGCCACCTGCTCGACGTCCATGTTGTGCGTCTCGGGGTCGATGTCGACGAGCACCGGCGTCGCGCCCACCGCCGAGATGGCGAGCGCCGAGGCCGCGAACGTGTTCGCCGCCGTGATGACCTCGTGGCCGGGACCGACCTCGAGCGCCCGCAGGGCGAGTTCGAGCGCCGAGACGCCCGAGTCGAGGCCGATCGCATGGCCCGCCTCGCAGTAGGCGGCGAACTCCTCCTCGAAGAGGGCGACGTCCTGGCCCAGGATGAAGTCGCCCCGGCGGTGGACGGCACGGACGGCGTCCTCCACCTCCTCCTCGATCGACGCGTACTGCGCGCCGAGGTCGACGAACGGGACCCGGGTCATCGGGCCTCCCCCAGGATCTCGACGGGTCGCGGGATCCGGACCCCGGCGCGGCGGTCGCGCCCGCGCCGCTGGTCGCCGTGGGAGCCGTTGCCGTTGCCGTTCCCGTTCAGCGCGTGCGACGAGCGCTTCGTGGCCTGCACCGGCGAGGGGGCGCCGCCCGCGGCCAGGGACCGGTCGATGGCCTCCATGACGCTGACCACGTCGAGTCCGGCCGGACCGTCCGTCAGCGGCCGGGAGCCGGTGCGCACGCTCTCGAGGAAGTGCCGCGCCTGGTTGCCGAGCGGCTCGCTCGGCACCACGCGGGGGCTGAAGATGTCGCCGTCGCGGACGGTGAAGCGGAAGTCGCCCGACGTCGGGTTGTCGATCGGCTCGGACACGACGCCCTTGTCGAACACCCGCACCGGCTCCTGGGCGTCCATGTCGTTCAGCACGACGCGGCGGCCGCTGCCGACGACGACGAGCTCGCGGACCTTGTTCGGATCCGCCCAGCTGACGTGGATGTGCCCCACGACGCCACCGGGATAGCCGAGCGCGATGAAGCCGACGTCCTCGCGGGCGTTGCCCAGGAGACGCGTGCCGACGGCGCTCGCCCACTCGGGCGTGTCGCCCAGGATGTGGGCGAAGATCGCCACGTCGTGGCAGGCCAGGTCCCAGATCGCGTTCACGTCGTGGCGGATCGGGCCGAGGTTCGTCCGTCGCGAGTAGAGGTAGTAGATCTCCCCCATCTCGGGCTTCTGGACGAGCTCGCGGACCTTCGCCACCGAGCCGTTGTAGAGGAACGTGTGGCCGACCATCAGCGTCAGGCCGAGCTCCTCGGCGAGCGCCACGACGGCGTGGCCGTCCGTCACGGTGGTCGTGAGCGGCTTCTCCACCAGCACGTGCTTGCCGGCTCGCAGGCAGGTCTCGGTGACCGCGGCGTGCGTCGCGGCGGGCGTCGAGACGACGGCCGCATCGACCCCCGGCAGCGCGAGCGCCTCCTCGAGGCTCGTGCGGACCTCCACGCCGGGGAACTGGCGCGTCACCGCCTCGAGCCGCTCGGCGTTCGCGTCGCAGACCACCACCACGTGCGCGTCGGGGAGCGACTGGAAGAGCCGGACGTAGTTCCCGCCCCAGTGGCCGCTCCCGACCACGCAGATACCGATCGAGCCTGCCGGCATCAGCGCGCACCTCGGCGCAGCAGGACCGACGGGACGGTCATGACGATAAGGGCGAGATCGAGGAGGATCGACTGCCGTCTGATGTACTGGATGTCCATGCCGACCATGCTTTCGAATTCGACGCGGCTGCGTCCTTTGACTTGCCAGAGCCCGGTGATGCCCGGCCGGGCCATGAGACGCTCGAGGTGCGCCGACCGCGGATAGGCGTTGACCTCGTACAGCGGGACCGGGCGGGGACCGACGAGGCTCATGTCGCCCTTCACCACGTTGATGAGCTGGGGCAGCTCGTCGAGGCTCGTGCGGCGCAGGAAGGCTCCGAACGGCGTGACGCGCAGGTCGTCGCGAAGCTTGAAGTCGCCGTCCCGCCCTTCGAGGGCGCCTTGGACGAACGCCTCGACGTGCGAGATGTGCACGGACTCGTCCGCGCCCTGCGTCATCGTCCGGAACTTGTAACAGGCGAAGGACCGCGCCTCCCAGACGATCTCGTCGCCGCCGCGACCACGCCGCCGGCGCGCGCCCGCGCGCTGCTGCACGAAGAGGACGGGTCCGGGCGACGTCAGCTTGACGCCGAGCGCGATGGCGACCATCAGCGGCGAGAGCAGCACGAGCAGGAGGGTTCCGATGACCAGGTCGACCGTCCGCTTGGCGAGGAGGTACGCCGTGCGCTCACGCCCGCCGAAGCCGATCGGGCGGCGGTTCCAGACGAGCAGCCGCGACGCCGCGAGGTCCTGCTCGATGCGGCGGTCGGGATGCTCCACGGCCATGGGCACCGTCACGCGCCGATCGTACGCCGGAGCCGTGGTTGGTCGGACCCTAACCGCCATGTCGCACCATGCTCTCGTATTGCTCGTAGGGACTCGCGTCGAGGTCCGCGCCCGTGATGACGACGCCGAGGACGGGGGCCTTGATGATCGTCAGCTGGCGGCGGAGCTCCCGGACCGCGGCGGCACGGACGCCGCCTCGTCGGACGACGACCAGGACGCCGTCGACCTGCGGCGCGAGCGCACCGCTGTCGGCGACGGCCAGGAAGGCCGGCGAGTCGATCAGGACGAGGTCGAAGTTGCGCGCCACGTGCTCGAGCAGCACGGACATCCGCGGCGAGCCGAGCAGCTCGGTGGGATTCGCGCCCGCGGTGCCGGCCGGCAGGACGCTCACGCCGGGAACGCCGGTCTGGACGATCCCCTCGCCGAGGGTGTGCCGCCCGGAGAGGACGTCGCCCACGCCGACGGTGTTCGGGATTCCGAACGCCTGGTGGACGCGCGGCACACGCAGGTCGCAGTCGAGCACGAGCACGGCGCGCCCGCTCTGGGCGACGGCCGTGGCCAGGTTGACGACCGTGGTGGTCTTGCCCTCGTGCGGCTCGGCGCTCGCCACGAGGAGCGTGCGAAGCGGCTCGTCGCCCTCGAGCGCGAGCAGGTTCGTCCGCAGGCGTCGGAAGGCCTCCCGCTGCGGCGACGCGGCATCGAAGAGCACCGGGCGCGCCTTGCCGCGGCCGATGCCGCGCGGACCGCCGGGCGGGATCTGGCCGAGCACCGTGGCGACCGCGGCCTCCGCGATGTCGTCGCTCGTGCGCAGCCGGGTGTCGCCGCGGTCGAACAGGAAGGCGAGGCCCGTGCCGCCGATCAGCCCGAGCACCAGCCCGGCCAGCAGGTTCCGCGGCACGTTCGGGCTCGCAGGTCCGGAGGGGGCGGCCGCGCTCTCGATGACGGAGATCGTCTCGGCGCGACGCTTCGCCGCCAGGGTCGCGTTGTCGAAGTTCTCCCGGACCTCGGAGAGCGTCTCCTCGATGCGCCGGATCTGGTCCGCGGCCGCCCGGGAGCGCTCGGAGTACTCGTTGCCGGCCGCCGCGACGGCGGCGCGATACTCCTGTCGGGCGGGCACGAGGCTGGCCTCGAGCTCCCGCACCCGGGCGCCGTACG
>CADCWC010000478.1 GCA_902806305.1 uncultured Thermoleophilia bacterium
CTGGTCTTCGCCGCCGCGCTGGCCGTCACCGCCGTGGCGGGGTCGCGGGTGCCGCGGCCGGCCCTCGCCGTCCCGGCGCTGCTGCTGCTCGCCCTGCTGCTGCCGCCCGGGCTGACCAAGCCGGCCGAGGACGGCGAGCGGGTCATCGACGAGCGCGAGACGGCCTACCAGTACCTGCGCGTCATCCAGGACGGGCCGCGGCGGCTGCTCGAGCTCAACGAGGGGCAGGCCGTCCACTCGATCTACGAGCCGGGCACGGTGCTCACCGGCGGGGTGTGGGACGGCTACCTCACCGTCCCGCGGGCCGTCCTTCCCGAGCCGCCCCGGAGCATGGCCATGCTCGGCAACGCCGCCGGCACGGTGTCGCGCGCGTACGCCCGCTTCTACCCCGGGACGCGGATCGACGGGGTCGAGATCGACGGCGAGGTCACGGACGCCGGGCGGGAGTGGTTCGACCTGGACGCCAACCCCCGCCTGACGACGTACACCGAGGACGCCCGCCCCTTCCTGCGCCGGATCGACCGCCGCTACGACCTCATCGGCATCGACGCCTACCGCCAGCCGTACATCCCGTTCTACCTGGCCACCACCGAGTTCTTCGACCTGGCCCGCTCCCGGCTGGAGCCGGGCGGCGCGGTGGTCGTGAACATCGGCCATCCCGAGGGCCAGGACGCGCTGGAGCAGACGATCACGCGCACGCTGCGCTCCTCCTTCCGCCACGTGGCGCGCTACGCGATCGAGGACACGAGCACGCTGCTCGTGGCCTCGGACGTCGAGCCGAGCCGGGCCCGCCTGGACGCGGCGCGCGCCGAGGCGGACCCGGCGCTGCGCCCCCTCTTCGCCGAGACCGCCGCCGGCCTGCAGGCGCCGCTGGCGGGCGGCCAGGTCTTCACGGACGACAAGGCGCCGGTGGAGTGGCTCATCGACTCGTCCATCGTCCGGTACGCGGCGGGCGGCGGGGAGGACGAGGGCTGAGCCGGCGGGACGTCCCCGTCGCGCTCAGGGGAGGACCAGCACCGCCACGAAGACGACGATGAACGCGACCACGCCCGCGGGGAGCCACCAGGAGAGCCCGTAGCGGCGGTCGTCCGTGCCCTCGTCGAGGAAGGTGTAGCGCCCCGGTCCCGTGAGGTCGACGACCTCGTCGGGATCCCGCCGCTCGCGGTCCATGTCCGCGGCTGTACCCCTGTGGGCGTCTCACGCCTCCCCGCCGTCGAGCCGGGCCAGCAGCTCCTCCACCGTCGCCAGCGCTCGCCGCAGGTCCTCCGCGTCGAGCCCGGCCGTGAGCCCGTCGGCCCAGGCCGCTTGGGCGCCGTGGATCGAGCGCACGGCGGCGAGGCCCGCGTCCGACGCGATGAGGAGCTTCGCCCGGCGGTGCGCCGGGTTGTCCCGGTACTCCGCCAGGCCCTGCTCGACCAGGAGGTCGGCGAGCCGCTGGACGCTCTGCCGGGCCAGGCCCATGACCCGCGCGATGCCCGACACCGTCCGCGGCTCGCGCAGCACCGCGCCGAGCACCTGCCAGCGCGCCGCGGTTAGGCCCGCGGGGCGCGCGAGCTCCTCCGCCTCGGCGAGGAACCGCCCGTTGAGCGCGAACGTGGCCAGCACGATCTCGGTGAGCACGTCGCCGGCGGGGGTGCGGCCCGACGGCTCCCGTCCATCGCCGGCCTCCGAGACGCGCGCCGCGGCCCGCGGGGACCCGCTCACGCCGCGCCGGCCTCCATGAGGCGGCCGTACCAGGCCGGGTCGCCCGTGGCGAACAGGTTGTGCCAGGCCTCCAGCACGTCGGGCTCGTAGAGCTCGAGGCGCGCGAAGATCTCGCGCGCGAACGGGACGGGATGCAGGCCGCTCGCCGTGATGAGCTCCCCGTCGGTCACGGCCGGCGCGTCGACGTAGCCGCTCGCGCCGGCGTAGCCCGTGCCCGCGAGGTACTCCCGGGCGTTGCTCGTGTGGCGGCGCCCGTCGAGCAGGCCGCCGAGCGCGAGCCCACCCGTCGCCCCGCAGACGGCGGCGACCGGGACCCCGGCATCCAGGAAGCCGCGCGCGGCCTCCACCATGCCGCCGTGGCCGCCGGCCTCCCACCCGTGGGCGCCGGGGAGGATGAGCATCGCGCTGTCGGACGGCCGCAGCTCGTCGAGGGTCAGGTCGGGCGTGATGCGCACCCCGCCCATCGTCGTGACCGGCTCGGCCGAGGCGGCGACGGTGCGGACGGTGTAGCGGCCGGGCTCGCGCTGGAACCCGGGGTCGTTGATGTGCGCGACGGCGTAGCCGGCCTCCCAGTCGGCCAGCGTGTCGTAGACGGCGAGGTGGACGGTGGAGGACATGACAGGATCCTGTCATATACGACAGGATGCTGTCAACCGCTGTGACGTGCGCCGGTCAGGCGCGCGCGGCGAGCAGCGCCTCGAGGAGGTCCAGCTGCGCCTGGGCGCCGACCTCCATCCCGCTTCGCAGGACCCCGTCGCGGGCGTCCTTGCCGTCGAGCTCCATGAGCTGGGCGACGGTCGTGCGCCCGGCGGCCTCGGCGAACGTCACGGTGGTGAGCGCCTCGCCGTCGGGCATCGCCTCGTACACCTCCGTGGCCACGATGCGCTCGGCGGGGACGATCTCGCGGTACTCGCCGTGGAAGGCGACCTCGTGCCCGCCGTCGACCACCATCACGTAGCGCCAGGTGCCGCCCACCCGAAGGTCGATCTCGACCACGGTCATCTCTCCCTGGCCGCCGCTCCACCAGCGTCGCACCAGCTCGGGGGTGGTCCACGCCTCGTAGACCAGGTGCCGGGGGGCGTCGAATTCCCGGGTGATGAGGATCTGCTCGTCCGTCGGGAGCGTGATCCGCGCCGTGCCGCTAGGTGCCATGGCCATCGCCTTCCTCCTTGCGCTTGAGGTCCTCCAGGACGAGGTCCAGCCGGTCGAACCGCTCCGCCCACAGGCGCTCGAAGCCGCTCACCCACGCGTGGATGGGCTCGAGCGCCGGGCCGTTGAGCCGGTACATGCGCCGGCGTCCTTCGTCGCGCACGTCGACCGCCTGGACCTCACGCAGCACCCGCAGATGCTTGGACACCTGCGGCTGCGCCAGCCCGACCGCCTCGACGAGGTCGTTGACAGACCGCTCGCCGCCGGCGAGCGCGTCCAGGATCTCGCGCCGGCGGGGCTCGGCGACGGCGTTGAACACGTCCGTCGTGGTCGCCGCCCGGGCCATGCGCACATCATATGCCTATATGGAAATATGTCAAGGACAGCGGTCGCGACTGCGCGGCCAGCACGAGCCCGCACGACGACCGCGAGGCAGCAGGGCCGGCCAGGTCAGCCCGCGACCCGCCTGGGGGCCGAGAGCCGCGAGAGGACGTAGCCGCCGGCGTTGGCGGCGAGGACCTCGCACGCGATGCGTCGCCCGCGCTCCGTGCGAGCGACGGTGTGCCTGGAGGACCGGGCGGCCGGCAGCTGGAGCGTCGCCCGGCCGGCCACGATCCAGCGGAAGCGCAGCCGGTCGACGCGGCCGGCGAAGCGGGCGCCCGCGCAGCGGACGGTCCCGCCCACGCGCGCCCGC
>CADCWC010000479.1 GCA_902806305.1 uncultured Thermoleophilia bacterium
CCCGGCCGGGCAGCACGTGGTAGTACGCCCACAGGCCCCGCTTCTCGGAGCCGACGAGCCCGGCCTCGCGCAGGACCCTGAGGTGGTGGGAGACCGTCGGCTGGGAGACGTCGAAGAGCCCGACGAGCTCGTAGACGCAGACCTTGCCCGCGTGACGGCGCAGGACGTCGAGCAGCTGGATGCGGATGGGGTCGGCCAGGGCCTTGGCCACGGCGGCAAGGCGGGCGGCGGCGTCGCGGTCGACGTCGGGGAACACCGTCGGCTCGCAGCAGACGGTGCCCTTCGCACGCTTGGCCTTCGGCGCGAGCTCGAGCTGCTGCATAGGCCGCAGTCTATGGAGCGCCCTGCGGACCTTGTGAACGAAACGTGACGAACGCCGTTCGCTAGCTTCCCAGGCGTGCTTCCCCTGGCGGCGGGGGCCACCCCCGCCTACCTGCCGGAGATGACGGCGCTCGTCGTGGGCGCCGCCGTCGTGGCCTACTTCGGATTCCGGCTGCGGCTCGTGCCCATCGTCGCGTTCCTCCTGACGGGCGTGGCGATCGGACCCAACGCCCTCGGGCTCGTCAACGACCGGGAGATCGTCGACGCGGCGGCCGAGGTCGGGGTGCTGCTGCTGCTCTTCACCATCGGGCTGGAGTTCAGCCTCGACCGGCTCAAGGACCTGCGCCGCCCCATGTTCCTGGGCGGCGGCCTGCAGGTGGTGCTGGCCACGGCCGTCACCACGGGCGTCCTCATGGCGGCCGGGGTCGAGGCCAACGTGGCGCTGTTCACGGGCTTGCTCGTCTCCCTGTCGTCGACCGCGATCGTCCTCAAGGTGCTCGCCGACCGCGGCGAGATCACCTCCGAGCACGGCCGCCTGGCGGTGTCGATCCTGCTCTTCCAGGACCTCGCGGTCGTGGCGATGGTGCTGCTCGTGCCCGCGCTGGGCGAGTCGGGCGGGTCGGCGTTCGAGGTCGTCACCGCACTGGCCACCGCGGGCGCGATCATCGCGCTCGTCGTCGTGTTCGCGCGGCGGATCCTGCCGCCCCTGCTCGAGCGCGTCGCCCGCACGTGCTCCCCCGAGCTCTTCCTGCTCAGCGTCATCGCGATCTGCATCGGCACGGCCTACGGCACGTCGCTGGCCGGCGTGAGCGTCTCGCTCGGCGCCTTCCTGGCGGGCCTCGTGGTCTCCGAGTCGCGCTTCAACTCCCAGGCGCTGGGCGAGGTCCTCCCGCTGCAGATCATCTTCAGCGCGACGTTCTTCGTCTCGATCGGGATGCTCCTGGACCTCGGGTTCCTCGTGGACAACCTGTGGATGGTCGCCGGGGCGGTCCTCGCCCTCTTCGTCGTCAAGGCGGTGACCGCCGGGCTCGCCGTGCGGGCGCTCGGGGTCCCGGCGGCGGTCGCGGCGGCCACCGCGCTCACCCTGGCGCAGGTCGGGGAGTTCTCGTTCGTCCTCGCCGCGAGCGGGGCGGCGGAGGGCCTGACCCCCGCGGGACTCGGCGCCGACGGCACGCAGGCGTTCATCGCGGCCACGGTGCTCCTGATGGCCGCCACGCCCGCGCTGTCCGGGGTGGGTGTGCGGCTCGGCGGGCGGATGACCCCGGCCGCCACGGGGCCGGAGCTCCCCGGGCGCGTGGAGCCCGACGTCGGCGCCGGGGTGGCCGAAGGCGTCGACGACCACGTCGTCGTGGCGGGCTACGGCCGCTGGGGACGCGGCGTCACGCGCGTCCTGCGCGAGGCCGGCGTGCCGCAGGTCGTCGCCACGCTCAGCCCGGACGGCGCGGTGGACGCGGTGGAGCAGGGCCTGCCCGTCCTGCTCGGCGATCCCTCGCGCACCCGCACGCTGCTGGAGGCCGGCGTCGGCCGGGCCCGCGCCGTCGTGATCCCCGACGACGGCGCCGAGCGCGCGGCCCAGATCGTCCGGGTCGTGCGAACCGTGCGCCCCGACGTGACGGTGATCGTCCGCACCCGGTACGCCGCGGACGCCGCGGCGCTGGAAGCCGACGGCGCGGACTACGTGATCACCGAGGAGGTCGAGGCCAGCGCGACGCTCGCCATCAAGGTCCTCAAGGTGTTCGGGGCGGATCTCACCGACGCGGTGATCCGCGCCCACGGCGTGCGCGACTTCTACCGCGACCAGCCCGCGGCCCCGCTCGCGCGCCTCCCGCAGCCCACCGTGGTCGACACGCAGTCGGCGGTCGCCGTGCGGCTCGACCCGGCGGCCTGCCCGCACGCCGCGCAGGTCGGCGGGCCCGTGGTCCCGCACACGAGCGGGTGCGAGGAGTGCCTGGAGCGCGGCGACGCCTGGGTGCACCTGCGCCTGTGCCTGTCGTGCGGGCACGTGGGCTGCTGCGACTCCTCGCCCAACCGCCACGCCCGCCACCACCACGAGGAGGACGGCCACCACGTGGTGCGGTCGGCCGAGCCCGGCGAGAGCTGGATCTACTGCTTCGCCGACGAGCGCCAGCTCGCCGCGCGGTCCGAGTCCGCGGACGACCCGGGGCGGACGCCGACGGGCGCCGCGGGCTGACCGCCCGCGGCCCGCGGGTCACATCCGGAAGACGCCGTAGCCCAGCTCCTCCAGCGGGGCGCAGGCGCACGCCGCGAGGGCCTGGGCCAGGACCGCGCGGGTGGAGCGCGGGTCGATGACGCCGTCGTCCCACAGCCGGGCGCTCGAGTAGACGGGCAGGCCCTGGCGGTCGTACTGCTCGCGCAGCGCCTCCCCCGTCTCGGCCTGGCCGACCTGCGCCATCACGGCGGCGGCCTGCTCGCCGCCCATCACGCTGATCCGCGCGTTGGGCCACATGAACAGGAAGCGGGGCCCGTATGCGCGGCCGCACATGCCGTAGTTGCCCGCGCCGAACGAGCCGCCGACGATCACGGTGAGCTTGGGCACGCGGGCGCAGGACACCGCGGTGACGAGCTTCGCGCCGTCCTTGGCGATGCCGCCGGCCTCGTAGTCGCGCCCGACCATGAAGCCGGAGATGTTCTGCAGGAAGAGCAGCGGGACGGCGCGGCGGTCGCAGAGCTCGATGAAGTGCGCGCCCTTGAGCGCCGACTCGCTGAACAGGATCCCGTTGTTGGCGATGACGCCGACGGGGTGGCCGTCGAGGTGGGCGAACGCGCACACGACCGTGGTCCCGTACAGCTCCTTGAACTCGTGCAGCTCACCGCCGTCCACCAGGCCGCGGATGAGGTCCCGGGCGTCGTAGGGCGTGCGGGGGTCGGTGGGCACCAGGTCCAGGAGGCCGTCGGCGTCGCCGGCCGGGGGGCGCGGCTCGCGGCGCGTCCACGGCGCGGCGGGCGGGTCGGGCAGCGTCGCGACGATCCCGCGCACGATCTCCAGGGCGTGGTCGTCGTCCTCGGCGAGGTGGTCGACGACGCCGGACCGGCGGGCGTGGACGTCGCCGCCGCCGAGCTCCTCCGCCGTGACCTCCTCCCCCGTCGCGGCCTTCACGAGCGGCGGGCCGCCGAGGAAGATCGTCCCCTGCTCGCGGACGATGATCGTCTCGTCGCTCATCGCCGGGACGTACGCGCCGCCGGCGGTGCACGACCCCATGA
>CADCWC010000480.1 GCA_902806305.1 uncultured Thermoleophilia bacterium
TCCGGGCCCAGCTCGGCGCGGATCTGCGGCACCAGGTCGGCCAGGCTTCGCCCGGCGTAGGTCTTGAATCTCACGACGTCAGGCTCGCTTCCGTCTCGAGGGTGACGGCACCGACCGCCTCGACGTGCACGGAGGGCAGGATCTCGTTATAGGACATCACCGGCGTGCGAGGCACGGCGTGGGCGCAGAGCGCCCGCAGGTGGCGACGGATGCGGGGCGAGACGGCCAGGGCGACGCGGTGGCCCAGCACGCTCGCCGCCTCGACCTGGCGCGTCACCGCGGCCACCACGAGCTCCGCCCGGCCGGGGTCGAGGCCCAGGTAGGCGCCGTCCGCGGTCTGGATGACGCTCTCGGCCAGCTCCTGCTCGAGGGCCGGGTCGAGCGTGACGACGGGCAGCCGCCCGAACGGGTCGAGCATGACGCTCGTCAGCTGACGGTTCAGGCCCTGCCGGCAGTACTCCGTGAGGAGGGCCGGGTCCTTCGTCAGCCGGGCCCGGTCGCCGAGCGTCTCGAGGATCGTCACGAGGTCACGGATCGAGACGCCCTCCTCGAGCAGCATCGTCAGCACGCGGTGCACCTCGGCCACGGTGCAGACGTTCGGCACGAGCTCGTCGACGGCGGCGGGGAAGCGGTCGCGCAGGTGGTCGAGCAGCGTCTTCGCGTCCTGGCGGGAGAGCAGCTCGGCGGCGTGGGCCTTGACCGTCTCCGTGACATGCGTGATGACCACCGAGGGGTGGTCGACGACCGTGTAGCCCGCCGTCTCGGCCGCGTCGCGGGCGCCGGCCGCGATCCACAGCGCCGGCAGGCCGAAGGCGGGCTCGACGGTCGGCTCGCCGGGCAGCGACGGGTCGGCGTCGCCCGGGTTCATGGCCAGGAGCGCGCCCGCGGCGAGCGAGCCGCGCGCCACCTCGGTGCCCTTGATCTTGACGGCGTAGTCGTGCGAGCCGAGCTGCACGCTGTCGCGGATCCGGATCGGCTGCAGGATCAGGCCGAGCTCGGAGGCCATCTGGCGGCGGATCAGCGACACACGCTTGAGCAGCTCGCCGCCCTCGGCCTCGTCGACCAGCGGGATCAGGCCGTAGCCGATCTCGAGCTCGAGCGTGTCGAGCGGCAGCGCCTTGACGACGGCGTCCTGGGCGGGGGCGGCAGGCAGGGCGCGCTGCGCGTCGGCCGCCTCCAGGGCGACGCGGTCGGCCTCCTCGCGCCTGCGGGTGCGGGTCAGCATGAAGGCCAGGCCGCCGAGCACGGCCGCGAGCAGCAGGAACGGCAGCTTCGGCAGCCCGGGGACGAGGCCGAAGACGGCGATCACGCCGGCGGCGATGGCCAGGGGGCGGGGCTGGCGCAGGAACTGCGTCGCCATGTCCTGGCCCAGGTTCGAGCCGTCCTCGCCCGAGGCGGCCCGCGTGACGATGATGCCGGTCGCGACGGAGATGAGGAGCGCCGGGACCTGCGCCGAGAGGCCGTCGCCGATCGAGAGCAGCGAGAAGGTGTTGATGGCCTCGCCGAAGGCCATGCCCTGCTGCAGGACGCCGATCGCCACGCCCGCGAGCAGGTTCACGGCCACGATGATCAGGCCCGCCACGGCGTCGCCCTTGACGAACTTCGAGGCGCCGTCCATCGAGCCGTAGAAGTCGGCCTCGCCCTGGATCTTCTGCCGTCGCCGGCGGGCCTCGTCGTCCGTGATCTGCCCGGCGTTCAGGTCGGCGTCGATCGCCATCTGCTTGCCCGGCATGGCGTCGAGGGTGAAGCGGGCGGCGACCTCGGCCACGCGCCCGGCGCCGTTCGTGATGACCATGAACTGGACCACCACGATGATCAGGAAGACGACGAGACCGACGATCACGTTGCCGCCGAGCACGAACGAGCCGAAGGCGTGGACGACCGCGCCGCCCTCCCCGTGCAGCAGGATCTGCCGCGTCACGGAGATGTTGATCGCCAGGCGCAGCAGCGTCGTGAACAGGAGCAGCGACGGGAAGATCGAGAACTCGAGCGCGTCCTGCGTGTACATCGAGATCAGCACGACCGTCAGCGCGAGCGCCAGGTTCACCGTGATCAGCAGGTCGATCAGGATGAGCGGCAGCGGCAGCACCATCATCATCACGACGGTGACGACGGCCACGGCCACGGCCAGGTCCGAGTACTTCAGGAGCCGGCCCAGGAACCCGGTCTGCGGCGTGGTGGCGGAGGCGACGGCGGACACGGCGCTCGACTAGACCCAGGAGAGCGTGCGTCGGGAGGTGCGGAAGACGAAGGCCAGGACCTCGGCCACCGCGCCGAAGTAGTCGGCCGGGATCTCGTCGCCCACGTCGACCTGGGCGTAGAGCGCGCGGGCCAGGGGCGGGTTCTCGACGATCGAGATGTCGTGCTCCTGGGCGATCTCACGGATCCGCGCGGCCAGGAGGTCCGCGCCCTTGGCCACGACGCGCGGCGCCGTGACGTCCTTGCCGTAGCGCAGCGCGACGGCGAAGTGGGTCGGGTTCGTGACGATCACGTCGGCGTGCGGGACCTCGGCGAGCTGGCGTTGGCGCGAAAGCTCGCGCGCCCGCCGCTTGATCGCGCCCTTGATCTCCGGGGCGATGTCCTGCTGGCGCGCCTCCTGCTTGACGTCGTCCTTCGACATCCGCATCGACTTCTCGTGGTGCCAGCGCTGGTAGGTCAGGTCGGCGACGGCGAGCGGCACGAGGATCGCCACGACGAACGTGCAGAGGCGCATGATCAGGCTGCCCGTGTAGGCGCCGATCTCCGAGGGCTGCTGGTAGCCGATGCCGACAAGGGTCTCGAGCTGCGGCCAGATGACGAGGAAGGCGACCGATCCGATGACGCCGATCTTCACGAAGCTCTTCAGGAGCTCGACGAGGCTCTGCGTCCCGACCATCCGCTTGACGCCGGGCAGCGGGTTCAGCCGCTTGAAGTCGGGCTTCAGGCCGGCGCCGCTGATGCGCGGCCGGTTCTGCACGACGTTCGCCAGCACGCCCGCGAGGATCGCGGCCAGGAGCAGCGGCATGCAGAGCGTGAGGGTGAGCGTGCCCCACTCGGCGGCCAGGCCGCCGATGGTCTCCGTGGTCAGGTCCGGGCGGGCGACGCGCTCCATCGTCTCGCGGAAGAGGGTCGAGAGCCGGTCCTGCAGCGTCGGCGCCGTGAGCGCGAGCGCACCGAAGGTCGCGGCCAGCACGAAGGCCGAGTTGACCTCCTGGCTGCGGGCCACCTGCCCCTTGGACTGCGCCTCGCCGCGGCGCTTCGGGGTGGCCTTCTCGGTTCTCTCGCCGGACATGGGCAGACCTCTGCGACGTGCAGGTCGTCCTGACCGGAAAGGCACGCGGGCGATCCGTGCCCGGCGTGTACACCCCCTATCGACCGTGGCCGGGTGCCGCTTGAACGTCGGTCCCGTATGGCTTGAAAGCCACACCCGTCCGGGGGGATCCGGCTCCCGTCCTTGCGGCTACTGCCCGTCCGCCCGCCAGGAGCGGTCCCGGCGTCGCGCCTGCGCCCGCTCGCGGTCGGCCCGCATGGCGGCCCGACGCGCCGCGGAC
>CADCWC010000481.1 GCA_902806305.1 uncultured Thermoleophilia bacterium
GCTCGAGCCGGCGTGCGCCCACGCGGGCGTCCGGTTCGGCGCTCGAGGGCACGAAGTCGAGCGGTCTCTGATCGGGGATTCCGGCGGGCGTCAGGCGACGCGCAGCTCCGCGCGCTCCCCCGGGCGCCGCGTGGCGATCGCACCGGCGGACGGGTCGCCGTCCTCCATGCTCGTGCCACAGCCACGGCACACCACCGCGGTGGCTCCGCTGCGCCGGAGCACCGGGAACGTCTCGCCGTCACAGAGCAGGCACTGCGCCCCGTCGTGCCCGTCGTCGGCCCAGGCGCGCAGCACGTCGTCGAGGGTTCCGCCGGCCCGCAGTCGGCCGGGAGCGGGGGGCGATGGCGCGATCATCGTCACAGCCTCCGGAAGACGCCGACGACCTTGCCCATGACGGCGACGTCGTCGGGGAAGAAGGGCTCGAGCGCCTCGTTCTCCGGCGACAGCCGGATCCGCCCGTCGACGCGGTGCAGCCGCTTGACGGTCGCCTCGCCGCCGTCGATCAGCGCCGCGACGATCTCGCCGTCCTGGCAGTCCTCCTGCCGCCGGACGACGACGTAGTCGCCGTCGAGGATGCCCGCGCGGATCATCGACTCGCCGCGGATGCGGAGCAGGAAGCACTCGCCCGCGACCGTCAGGAGGCCCGGAACCGCGATCTCGTCCTCGACGTGCTCCTCCGCGAGCAACGGCGCACCGGCCGCGATGCGTCCGAGCACCGGCAGGACGCGGACGTCGTCCGGCCCCGGCAGCTTCGTGACCGAGGCCCGGGACGTCGCCGCCGGTGCGCGGTCGACCAGGTCGAGGGCCCGCGGCTTGGTCGGGTCGCGACGCAGCACGCCCCGGTTCTCGAGCGCCTGCAGATGGGCGTGCACCGTCGAGGAGGACGTGAGCCCGACCGCATCGCCGATCTCGCGGACCGTCGGCGGGTAGCCGAGTCGCGCGATGTGCGCCTGCACGACCTCGAGGATCTGCTGCTGCCGCTTCGTCAGCTCCATCTGCACCACTGCGTCACCTCGCCGCTCGTCGGGTTCATACCGAACGCGTGTTCGTAGAAGGGAGTGTAGGCATGGGGTCGGACGGAGCGCAAGCGGTGAGGTGCACAGGGCGCCGCCGGTCCGCTACGATCCGCTCACCGGCGCTGGTGGCGGAATTGGTAGACGCGCAAGGTTGAGGGCCTTGTGTCCGCAAGGACGTGGAGGTTCAAGTCCTCTTCAGCGCACTGGTGCGACGGGGCCCCCGGCGAGAGCCGGGGGCCCCGAGCGTTTCGGTGCCGGGTGGCCCGTCCCTGCCCGTGGCGAGACCCCGGCCGCGCGTTGGGGACGCCGCCCCGAGGGTAGACTCGGGGAGCCATCGTCCGCGGGCGCCTCGCCCGCCGCGAGCCAGAGGAGCGAGCCGCCATGCCCAGCAAGTGGAGAGAACTCGAGGCGCTCGGTCAGAGCGTCTGGTACGACAACGTCGCCCGCCCGGCCCTCGAGAGCGGGCTGTTCGAGCGGATCATGCGCGACGACAACGTCACGGGCGGGACGTCGAACCCGTCGATCTTCGCGAAGGCCGTCAGCGACTCGGACCTCTACGACGAGGACATCCGGTCGGCGCCGAGCGGCGACTCGACCAAGGACGTGTTCGACCGCCTCGCGGTCCGGGACATCCAACGCGCGTGTGACCTCGTGCGTCCCGTCTGGGAGCGCACGAACGGTCACGACGGCTACATCTCGCTCGAGGTCGAGGCGGACCTGGCCTACGAGACCGAGGGCACCGTCGCGCGCGCCGTCGAGCTGAAGGGCCTCGTCGACCGGCCGAACCTCATGGTCAAGGTCCCCGGCACGGAGCCGGGGATCGCCGCCTTCCGGCAACTGACCCGTCAGGGCGTGAGCATCAACGTCACCCTGCTCTTCTCGACGGACCGCTACCGCGCGATCGCCGAGGCCTACGTCGACGCCCTCGAGGAGCGCCACGCGGCCGGCGAGCCGATCGACGCGATCGCCTCCGTGGCGAGCTTCTTCGTCTCGCGCATCGACACGAAGGTCGACGACCAGCTGCCCGAGGACTCGCCGCTGCGCGGCAAGGTCGCCATCGCGAACGCGAAGCTCGCCTACGCGGACGTCTTCCAGCAGGTCTTCGACGGCGATCGCTGGCACCGGCTGACCCTCGCCGGCGCGAACGTCCAGCGGCCGCTCTGGGCCTCGACGGGCGTCAAGAACCCCGCCTACTCGCCGACGCTCTACATCGACAACCTGATCGGGCCGGACACCGTCAACACGGTGCCGGACGTGGCGCTCGACGCCTTCCGCGACCAGGGGACCCCAGGCGCGACCGTGACCGAGGGTGTCGACGAGGCGCGTGAGCAGATCGCCGCGCTCCGGGAGGCCGGGGTCGACCTGGCGGCGATCACGGCGGACCTCGAGCAGGACGGGGTCAAGCAGTTCTCGGACGCCTACGACGGCATGCTCGAGGCGATCGCCTCGAAGCGCCAGAAGGTCTCGGCGGACTGAGCCGCAGCGGCCGCCGCGGGGCGGCCGGTCCGGCGAGCGGACCGGCCGCCCGGCCGACGGACCGGGGGATCGGCTCGCGCCCGCGTCGCCGTCCGGGTGGGCTGTGACCGAGCTCCTCGGACGCCGGGCCCTGAACCGTGCCCTGCTCGCCCGGCAGCATCTCCTGGGCCGCGTCGACCGTCCGGTGCTCGACGCGGTCGAGCACCTCGTCGGCCTGCAGGCGCAGGCGACGCTGCCGCCCTACGTCGGGCTCTGGTCGCGGCTCGCGGACTTCGACCCGCACGAGCTGGGGCAGCTCCTGACCGACCGCCGGGCCGTGCGGCTGACCCTGATGCGCGCGACGGTGCACCTCGTGTCGGTCCGCGACGCGCTGCTCCTCCGTCCGCTGGTCCAGGTCGTCGTCGAGCGCAGCCACAACGGCGCCTTCGGGCGCCGGATGGGCGGCGTCGACCCGGCCGAGCTCGCCGCCGCGGTGCGGGACCTCCTCGACGACGGTCCGCTGACGGCGCGGGAGCTCGGCCGCCGGCTCGTCGCACGAGGGATCGGCACCGACGTCGAGGCGATCGGCAACGGCGCCCGCGTCCACGTGCCCCTCGTGCAGGTACCGCCGCGCGGCGTCTGGGGCGCAGCCGGCCAGGCCATGTACGTGCCGATCGAGCGGTGGACCGGCCTCGACCTCGACCCCGCCCCGTCGATCGACGCGGTCGTGCTGCGCTATCTGGCCGCGTTCGGTCCGGCCTCGGCCAGGGACGTCCAGAGCTGGTCGGGCCTGACGAAGCTCGCGTCCGTCCTCGAGCGGCTACGGCCGCGGCTCGTGACGTTCCGGGACGACCGCGACACCGAGCTGTTCGACCTGCCCGACGCGCCGCGGCCCGGTCCGGACGTCCCGGCGCCGGTGCGGCTGCTCGGGGAGTTCGACAACGTGCTCCTCGGCCATGCGGACCGCCGTCGCGTCATCCCGGACGCGGTTCGCGGCCATTGGCTCGGCCGCGAGGGCCGCGCGGTGAACAGCCTGCTCGTGGACGGCGAGCTC
>CADCWC010000482.1 GCA_902806305.1 uncultured Thermoleophilia bacterium
GTCAACTGGTGCCCGCAGGACCAGACCGTGCTGGCCAACGAGCAGGTCATCGACGGTCGCTGCGAGCGTTGCGGCTCGGAGGTCGGGAAGCGCAACCTGTCGCAGTGGTTCTTCCGGATCACGGACTACGCGGACCGCCTGCTGGACGACATGGCGACCCTCGAGAGTTGGCCCGAGCGGGTTCTGACCATGCAGCGCAACTGGATCGGCCGCTCGCACGGCGCCGAGGTCGTCTTCCGGGTCGACGGCGCCGACGTCGAGGTGCCGGTCTTCACGACGCGCCCCGACACCCTGTTCGGGGCGACGTTCTTCGTGCTGGCCCCGGAGCACCCGTTGATCGACGACCTGGTGCGGGGCACGCCGCAGGAGGCCGCGGTCCGGGAATACGTCCGCCGGACCGAGGGTGAGACCGAGGCCGAGCGGCTGGCCGAGGACAGGCCGAAGAGCGGGGTGGCCACGGGGCGCACCGTCGTCAACCCGGTCAACGGCGAGTCGATCCCGGTCTGGGTCTCCGACTACGTGCTGATGGGCTACGGCACGGGGGCGATCATGGCCGTCCCCGCCCACGACGAGCGCGACCACGCCTTCGCGACGACGTTCGGGTTGCAGATCCGGCCGGTCGTCGTGCCCGCGGACGGGGACGTGGACGTCAGCGCCGCGGCCTACACCGCGCACGGCGCCGACGATCGCATGGTCAACTCCGGGCGCTTCGACGGGCGCCCGGCGGACGAGGCGCTGCCCGAGATCATCGCCTGGCTCGAGGAGACGGGCCGCGGGAAGCCGACGACCGCCTACCGCCTGCGCGACTGGCTCGTCTCCCGGCAACGCTACTGGGGGGCGCCGATCCCCGTCGTCGAGTGTCCGACCTGCGGGCTCGTCCCGGTGCCCGAGTCCGACCTGCCTGTCGTGCTCCCGGACGTCCGGGACTACGCGCCGAAGGGGAGGTCTCCGCTCGCGGCGGCCGAGGAGTGGCGGCGGGTGCCCTGTCCGACCTGCGGTGGCGAGGCGCTCCGGGAGACCGACACCATGGACACCTTCGTCGACTCGTCGTGGTACTTCATCCGCTACGTCGACGCAGACCGCGACGACGTGCCGTGGGTCCGCGAGCACGTCGACGGCTGGCTCCCGGTCGACCAGTACATCGGCGGCGTCGAGCACGCCATCCTGCACCTGCTCTACGCCCGCTTCTTCACGAAGGTCCTGCACGACGCGGGCCTGATCGGCTTCACGGAGCCGTTCGCGAACCTCTTCACGCAGGGGATGATCTACCGCGACGGGGCGAAGATGTCCAAGTCGAAGGGCAACGTCGTCGCGCCCGACGACTACGTGCGCCGCTACGGCGCCGACACGCTGCGCCTGTTCACGTTGTTCATGGGGCCGCCCGACCAGGACAAGAGCTGGACCGACGGGGGCATCGCCGGGTGCCACCGCTTCCTGGAGCGGCTGTGGCGCCTCGTCGCCGACGTGGCTGCCGTCACCGACGGTCCGGCGCGCCCGACCATCGCCGAGCCGGGCCCGCTCCCGGAGGCGCTCGAGGTCCTGCGCAAGACGCACTGGGCGGTGGCGAAGGTGTCCGATGACATCGAGCGACGCCTGATGTTCAACACGGCCATCGCGGCCTGCATGGAGCTGCTCAACACCGTCGAGCGGGCCCGGCCGACGCTGGCCGACGACCCGACAGGCCGCGACGTGCTGCGCTTCGCCACGGGCACCCTCGTGGCGCTCGTGCAGCCGTTCGCGCCGCACCTGGCGGAGGAAGCGTGGGAGCACCTCGGCGGGACACGTCTGTGGACCGAGACGTGGCCCGTCGCCGAGGAGCGCTTCCTCGTGGCCGACACCTACGAGTGCGTCGTGCAGGTGAACGGCAAGGTGCGAGACCGCGTCACGCTCGACCGCTCGCTGTCGCGGGACGACGTGCTCGCCGCCGCCCGCGACCTGCCCAAGGTGCGGGCGCACCTCGACGGACGGACGGTCGTCAAGGAGATCGTCGTGCCGGACAAGCTGGTCAACCTGGTCGTCCGGTGACGCGGATCCGGGTCGGCGCGCACCCCGATTCGGGATATCCCTCGATCGGGGGTCATGTACAAGTCATACGAGGACGATACTGAAAGACAGAGTCCGCTCGCGAGCGGCCCGCGCGTCTGGCGACCGCGGTTCTGTCACGCCCCATGGAGGCTCGGATGCCCCTTCACGTCGACCGCTCCACCATCTCCTTCGACCAGACGCAGCGACGCGAGTGGTCCATCGAGCGCGCCCCGCGCGAGGCCGCCGCTGCGCCCGCTTCGGCGCCCGCCATGGACAGCGGCGCGGTCAGCGTGTCCGGCCTCGGCGCGTCGGCACACCACGTGGAGCTGGAGCGCTTCGACCAGGCCGAGGCGCTCGTCCGGCGGCTGCTCGAGGCCGGCACCGGCCTCCGCGGCGTCCACGCCGACCTCGATCCCGCGCGCGTCTCGCAGCTGATCGCCGACTAGCTGTAGGACCGCTGCGCGCCTGCGCGCGGCTCCCCGCACGACCCGTTCCTCCGACGGCCGGTCCGCGCTCCTCCCGCGCGGACCGGCCGTCGCAGCATTCCCGGCATGCGCTTCGCCGACCGCCGCCTGCTGCTCGCCCTGTGCGTCGTGGCCTTCGCGGGCGCGCTCCTGGTGGGCCGACCCGACGACGCCGATCCGATCCCGCCGACGCCGACCGGCACCGGCACGACCGCCGCCCCGACGCCCGCCGACGAATCGGCCGGCGCGCCGGTGACGGTCCACGTGGCGGGTGCGGTACGCCGCCCGGGCGTCTACCGCCTCGCGGCCGGTCGTCGCGGCCAGGATGCGATCCGCGCCGCGGGCGGAGCCACCCGACGGGCCGACCTGGCCGCCCTCAACCTGGCCGCCCCGCTGCTCGACGGCGCCCAGGTGCTCGTCCCGGAACGCGGCACGGCGCACGCCGTCCCCTCCGCGCGCGCCGCGCCGTCCGCCCCCGCGCCTGTCGTGCACCTGAACAGCGCCGACGCCGCGGCGCTCGACGCGCTGCCGGGCGTCGGCCCGGCCACCGCGGCCCGCATCCTGGCCTGGCGCGACGAGCACGGCGGGTTCGTCGCCGTCGACGAGCTGCTCGAGGTGCCGGGCATCGGACCGGCGAAGCTCGAGACGCTGCGGCCGCTCGTGGCGGTGCCGTGACGATCGAGCCGGCGGCTCGGAGCGCCGTCTGGGCCGCCGCGATCGGCGCCGCGTCGGCCCTCGTCGCCCGTCCCGCGCCGCTCGTCCTCGTCGCGGCCGGCGTGGTGCTGGTGGTTGCGGCGGGACGTCGACCGGACATCGTGCTCGTCGGCGTCTTCCTGCTGGCAGGCATGGCGATCGGCGGCCGACAGGTGGGGCAGCTGGCGGCCGACCCGTTCGGGCCGCAGATCGGGGAGCTGGTCGAGCGGCCGGCGGTGCTCGAGACCGCGCCCAGGGGACGAGCGCCGTTGCGCTTCGTCGAGGCCCGCCTGCTCGGCGCGGACGGCGGCCGCGTCCTGCTCCGCCTCGCCGCGTGGCAG
>CADCWC010000483.1 GCA_902806305.1 uncultured Thermoleophilia bacterium
GATTTTGAGCAGGGCCTGCTGCACGCCCTCGCCCGACACGTCCCGCGTGATCGACGGGTTGTCGGCCTTGCGGGCGATCTTGTCGACCTCGTCGATGTAGATGATCCCGGTCTCGGCCTTCTTGACGTCGAAGTCGGCCGCCTGGATCAGCTTCAGGAGGATGTTCTCGACGTCCTCGCCGACGTAGCCCGCCTCCGTGAGCGCGGTGGCGTCGGCGATCGCGAAGGGCACGTTGAGGATCCGCGCCATCGTCTGGGCGAGCAGCGTCTTGCCGCAGCCCGTGGGGCCGAGCAGCAGGATGTTCGACTTCGCGAGCTCGACGTCGCCGTCGGCCGCCGCCGCCATCTGGACGCGCTTGTAGTGGTTGTAGACGGCGACCGAGAGGGTGCGCTTGGCCTCCTCCTGCCCGACGACGTAGTCGTTCAGGACCGAGTAGATCTCCTTCGGCCGCGGCAGGTTCTGGAGGTCGAGCTGCGTCGGGGTCGCGAGCTCCTCGTCGATGATCTCGTTGCAGAGATCGATGCACTCGTCACAGATGTAGACGCCGGGCCCGGCGATCAGCTTCTTGACCTGGCGCTGGCTCTTGCCGCAGAAGGAGCAGAGCAGCTGTTCGTTGGTTTCGGTCGCGCGCGCCATCTGGTCCAACTCTACCGGTGCTCGATGACCTGATCGATGATCCCGTACGACTTCGCCTCCTGGGCCGACAGGAAGTAGTCGCGCTCGGTGTCGCGGCTGACCTTCTCGAGCGGCTGGCCCGTGTGCTTGGCGATCACCTCGTCGAGGCGGCGGCGCATGTCGATGATCTCACGCGCGTGGATCTCGATGTCGGTGGCCTGGCCCTGGAAGCCGGAGGAGACCTGGTGGATCAGGATCTTCGAGTTCGGCAGGCTCATCCGCTTGCCCGGCGCACCGCCCGCGAGCAGCAGCGCGCCCATGGACATCGCGATGCCGACGCAGATCGTCTGCACCTCGGGCTTGATGAACTGCATGGTGTCGTAGATGGCCATGCCCGCGTAGACGGAGCCGCCCGGCGAGTTGATGTAGAGGGCGATGTCCTTGTCCGGGTCCTCGGACTCCAGGTGGATCATCTGGGCCACGATCAGGTTGGCGATCTGGTCGTCGACGGGCGTGCCGAGGAAGATGATGCGCTCGTTGAGCAGGCGGGAGTAGATGTCGAACGCGCGCTCACCGCGCGACGTCTGCTCGACCACCATCGGAACTAGCGGGCTCATGGGCGTTCGACTCCCTGTCTGGTGTGTCGTGGCGGTCGGCGACGTCGAGGACGAGGCGCGCACGCGCAGGCCGGGGCCTACGACGTGCTGCCGCTCTCTGACTCTTCGGCATCCGGGCCGGCGCCCTGGAGCGCCGTCTCGGCAGTTGTCTCGGCGGTCGGGGGAGGCAGGGGCGTGGCGATCTCCACCAGGCGGTCCAGCGCCCGCCGGAGTCGGAGATCGTCCCGCACCGACTCGGCCGCGGGACCGCTCAGGATCTTCTCCGCGGTGCCCGCCGGATCCTTCTCCGAGGCGGTCTCCTCGCGCACGAAGTCCTCGAGCTCCTCGTCCGAGATCGTGATCCCGGTCCGGTCCGCGTAGGCCTTCAGCGCGAGCTCCTGGCGGGCCTCGGCCTCGGCCTCCGGGCGCAGCTCGGCGACCAGCTGGTCGACCGAGCGACCCGTCGTCTGGAGGAAGGTGTCGAAGGCGACGCCGCGCTGCGCGAGGCTCCGCTCGGCCTGCGAGAGGCGCTCCCGGATGCGGGCGTCGGCCATGGCGGGCGGGACGTCGACCTGCGCCTGCTCCCCGAGCGCGCGCAGGACCGCCGTCCGCCAGTGGCCGTCGACCTGGGCCTCGGCCGCCTCGCGCGCCCGCGTCTCGATGTCGGCGCGGAGCGCCTCGAGCGTGTCGAACTCCGACACGTTGCGGGCGAACTCGTCGTCGAGGTCCGGCAGGACGCGCTGCTTGAGCTCCTTCAGCGTGACGACGAACTCGGCCTGCTTGCCCGCGATCGCCTTCGGCCCGTAGTCGGCGGGGAAGGTGACGGGGACGTGCCTGGTCTCGCCCGGTCGCATGCCGATCACCGACTGCTCGATCCCGCCCACGAGCCGACCGGAGCCGAGCTGCACGAGGTAGTCCGACGCCGAGCCGTCCTTGATCGGCCGTCCCGAGACGGTGCCCGCGAAGTCGATCAACGCGAACTGCCCCAGCTCGGCCGTCCCGTCCTCGACCGGCGCGAGCTCGCCCGCCTCCGACCGGAGCCGTTCGAGCTCCTGCTCGACGAGGCCCTCGGGCACCGTGGCCTCGGGCCGCACGGCCTCGAGGCGCAGATCCTCGGGCAGCTCGGCGGCGGGCGGCACCGCGACGGTGGCGGTGAAGCGGAACGGCTCGCCCTCGCCCGGCAGCGCGTCGTAGTCGATCTCGGGCCGGTCGATCGGCTCGACCCGCGCCGTGTCGAGCGCGCGGCTGTACCAGGCCGGGAGGTGCTCGCGGACGGCCTCGGCCATCACGGCCTCCTCGCCCATGCGGGCGCGGACGACGTGCGGCGGGACCTTGCCCTTCCGGAACCCGGGGACGCGGAGATCCTGCGCCAGGTGGCGCATGGTGTGGGCGACCGCGTGACGGACGTCGTCGGCGGGCACCTCGACGGAGAGGCGCACGCGATCTTCGGGAAGGGGCTCGACTGCGGTCTGCATGTCCTCGGGGCGACGGGAGCTCGGCGGGGCGAACCCCGGGAGCTTAGCCGGGATGCAAGCGCCGACGCCGGTCAGCACGAGGCCCGACCCGCAAGGCGCCTCAGTCGATGGTGCCTGCGGCGACCAGGACCAGCACGGCGATCCCGAGGACGATCCGGTAGCCGACGAACACGGTCAGGCGGTTCGAGACGAGGAAGCGGAGCAGGAAGGCGATCGAGGCGTACCCGCTGACGAAGGCGAGCGCGGTCGCGATCGCGGTCGCCGAGGCACTCGGCCCGTCGCCCTGGCCGATGTCCCCGAGCTGGAACAGGCCGCTCAGCACGACGGCCGGAACGGACAGCAGGAACGAGTACCGGGCCGCGTCGGCGCGGCCCAGGCCGAGGAACAGCCCGGCGGTGATCGTGGCCCCCGAGCGGGACACGCCTGGCACGAGGGCGCACGCCTGGGCCAGGCCGATCAGCACGCCGTCACGCCAGGTCAGGTCGTCGGCGGTCCGCCGCTGGGGGGCGGTGCGATCGGCGATGAAGAGCAGGACGCCGAGGGCGATCAGCGTGATCCCGATGAGCGTCAGGTTGCGCGCGCCGGTCTCGATCTGGTCGGCGAACAGCAGGCCGAAGACGCCGATCGGGATCGTCCCGACGAGGATGTACCAGCCGAGCATCGAGTCGCGCGTCCGGCGGTGCTCCGCGTCGGTGAGCCCGCGGAGCCACGCGACGGCGATCGCCCAGAGCTCGTGCCGGAAGAACAGGAGGACGGCGGCCATCGTGCCGAGCTGCGTCACGGCCGTGAAGGCCGCGCCAGGGTCGTCCCAGCCGAAGAAGGCGGGCACG
>CADCWC010000484.1 GCA_902806305.1 uncultured Thermoleophilia bacterium
CCCACCTCGGTCCGCGCGTCCATGGGCCTCTGGGCTCGACGTCGCCTCGTCAGGTCCGCGCGCCTGCGCGCTCGAGGATCGCGGCGATCTCGTCGAACCCCTGCCGGCGCGCGTGGGCGAGCGGGGTCAACCCCTGGCCGTCGGGGAGGTTCACGTCGGCTCCGGCCTCGACGAGCAGCCGGACGACCTCGGTGTGGCGGCGATCGCCGCCGCCGAGGATGATCGCCTCGAGCAGCGCCGTCCAACCGAGCCGGTTGACGTGGTCGACGTCGATCCCGGTCTCGAGCAGGCGCCCGACGATCCGGACGTGACCGCGGTCGGCGGCGCGGATCAGCCCCGTGCCGTTGTAGCGGTCCTTGGCGTCGACGTCGGCGGCGTTCGCGAGCGTCAGCGTGAGCAGACGCGGGTCGTCGCCGACCTCGCTCGTGGCGATCAGGTAGGCGCTCTGCTCGGTGCCGTCCTTCGCGTTGACGTCTGCTCCCGCCGCGATCAGCTCGCGGGCGACGTCGACGTGATTGCCGTAGGCGGCCGCGACCAGGGCCGTCGCGCCGGCGTCGTCGCGAGCCCGGACATCGGCGTCGCGCTCGAGCATCGACCGCACGCCGCCGAGGTCGCCGGCCCGCGCCGCCGCGATCAGTCGGCGGTCGCGATCGGCGGGCGACTCGTCCTCCTCTCCGGCGCACGCGCTCAGCGCAGTCACCAGCACCACGAGGATGACCAGCCGGACCATGAGGGGAGTCTGACGCCCGACGCCCCTTCCCGGACGGCAGACCCGAGGCGAGGCGCTCGGCGACGCGGCGCGCGACCTCAGCGAACGCGGAGCCTGCTGCAGCGGTGGGCGGAGCGACCCGCGGCATCGGTCGCCGTGATGCACCAGACGTACGGTGGGGCGGCGCGTTGCGGGATGCGCCACGTGGCGACGAACCCGTCGCCCGCGGCGACGTCCCGGATCGCCGCGGTGCTGAGCCTCCGGCCGCGCCGATCGAACGCCTGGAACCGGATCCGCGCCAGCCGGCCGCGGCCGACGTGCCGAAGGAACCCCCGGTCAGGTCTCCGGAACCTCGGCGTACGGCGCGTAGCGGCGGTGCAGCATCAGGCCGTTGCCGTCCGGGTCGGAGAAGAACGCCATCTTGCACACCCCGGAGTCGAACGTCTCGCCGCGGAACTCGACGCCGGCCGCCTCCAGCCGGCGGCGCGCCTCCTCGACGTCCGCCACGCGGAGCGAGATCTGGCCGGGCGGCAGCGCGCTGAAGGGGATGCCCATGTCCTCCGGCACGACGACCGCGAGCGTCACGTTGCCGGTCTCGAACTCCGGGAAGTCCGGATGGGCCCGCGGGTTCCGGGCGATGCCGAGCGTCTCGCCGTAGAACGTCACCGCCCGCGCCCGATCGCGTGTGGGGATGGTCACGAAGTCCGTGCGCTCGACGCCGATACCGTCCGCCATGGGTTCTCCTCGCCGTTGCTCCGGGGCAGCCATGAGCCTAGGTCATGGCGCCCCGGGATGACCGCGAGACCGGCGGTGGTCCGATGCCCGGCGCGGGTCAGGGTGTGCAGCCACGCCGCCCGCGTCAGGGCGTCAGGTGGAACTCGTCCACGGACCGGTTCGACGCGCCGATGGAGCGGATCCGCACGAAGCCCTTGGCGTTGTGATAGACGCCCGTGCCGCCGATGACCGGCACGACGAAGGACGGACCGGAGCTCGCCGAGAAGCGGAGGAAGCCGGCGCCGAGGATGCGCCCGCCCGGGAGCCGCCACTCGGCGTGGCAGTGCACCGTGCCGGCCTCGGCGGCGACATTCACCCGCAGCCACGTGCAGAAGCCCTCGAGTCCGCCGACGCGCTTCCCGCGCTTCGTGCCCGCCCACGCGTAGAGCGTGCTCGCGAAGCCGAAGCGCTGGCCGACGCGCGGAATCTCGTTCGAGCCCGGGTCGATCTCCGTGTCCGGTCCGGGGACCTCGAGCACGCTGAACACGTGCGGCCGCGTGATGGCGGGGGCCGGCGCGGCGAGCGCCATGCTCGCGGCCAGGGCCAGGACGACGACGGCGATCCGCCGCGTGGGCCGGCTCATGGGTGCTCCTCTCGGGGGCGTGTGCGGGGGCGCGAGTCTACGCCGCTCGCGCCCCGACTGCCTGCCGGTGCGGTTTCGGTGGTACAACGGCGCGGCACGGGCGACGGCACGCGACGGAGAGGACGGAGATGACGCGGATCGGGACACGTCGACGGAGCGCGCTGCTCGGCCTGGTGCTGGCGGTGGGCGTGGCGGGCTCCGCATCGCCGGCCGCCGGGTCGCCGACGGTCGAGACGGCCGCGACGGCCACGAAGACGTATGTCAACACGCCGAGCGGCCTGAAGGGCGATCTGCGCCGGCACTACGTCGACTTCTCGTTCCGCTACCCGTCGGCGTGGACCCGCGTCCCGCGGAGGCAGGATCCGCTCAACTTCGTCAAGGTCGTGTCCGACACGCGGAAGGCGGGCTTCGAGGCCGAGAACTTCGCCGTCGGCTGGTTCCGCGGCGGCCTGCGGGTCGCACCGGCCCTGCTCGACCAGATCAACGCCGACCTGCGGCGGGGCTTCCCGGCCTACAAGCGACTCTCGACCGGTCGCACCCGCTTCGGTCGCTATGCCGGCTACCAGCTCCGGTTCTCGTCGCGGGTCGTCCAGGGCGGCGCCACGACGCGCATCTGGGGCCGGGTCGTGCTCGTCGCGAACCCGTCGGGCGGGAACGGGGCGACGGTCATCATGCTGGCCTCGTCGGCCTCGCCCGTGGTGCGGCGGGTGGCGGACGTCGGCGTGAAGGGCGAGCTGCCGGGCGTGGTCCGGTCGTTCCGCTTCGGCTGACTCGCTCGACGGGCCGCCGGCCGCTCAGCCGTCCAGACGCTCGTAGACGAGTCCCGTGACGACGGCGTACACACCCTTGTGCAGCACGTCGGTCCCGAGGGCGGCGGTCTCCCACGCCCAGGGCGGCGGCGCGATCCCGAGCGCCCGGTAGAGCGCCGCGTCGGTGCCCCACACGGCTCCGAAGTGCAGGGCGGTGGCGGCCGCGCCTGACGCGCCGGTCAGGCCGATCAGCCCCCGGAGGCTGCCGTTGAGCACGCCGTGGCCCCAGTGGACGCCCGTGTTGACTCGCTCGTGGCCTGCCTCGTCCGACGGCGCGTAGCCCGAGAGCCGCTCGCCGACCTGCGCCGGCACGTCGCTCGGCTCCCGGCCCGTGAGACGCATCTCGATCGCCTCGCTCGCCGTCATCGCCACCGTCCCGGCCACCCCGGCGACGGCACCCTTCGCCAGCGCGCCCGCCACGTGCCCTGCGTTCACGTCCCGCCCCCTCGCTCGACGAGCAGAGAGTAGGCGGGGATCGTCAGGAAGTCGATGAACCGCTCCCCGAGCACCAGCCGGTCGAGCAGGCCGACGGCGTCGCCGAGCCGCTGCGTCGACGGCCCGCCGAGGGCGGCGAGCTCCTCGTCGCGGACCGCGCGGTAGACGTCCGCGGTCATCGCCCGTCCGTCGTCGAGCGCGACGCCGTGGCGGATCCACTGCCAGAGCTGGGCGCGGGAGATCTCGGCGGTGGCCGCGTCCTCCATCAGGTTGTTGATCGCCGCCGCGCCCGCGCCGCGCAGCCAGGCGTCCAGATAGCGGAGCGCGACGCTGACGTTCGTGCGGACGCCCGCCTCGGTGATCCGGCCGTCGGGGATCCGGAGATCGAGGAGCTCCGCGGCCGTGACGCGCACCTCCTCGCGCAGCTGGTCCTTCCGGTGCGGCGCCGACCCGGAGAGCGCGGCGCTGAAGATGCTCTTGGCGATCGGGACGAGGTCCGGATGGGCGACCCACGTGCCGTCGAATCCCGCCGCCGCCTCGCGCTCCTTGTCCTCGCGGACCGAGGCGAGGGCGCGCTCGTTGACGGCCGGGTCGCGCCGCGAGGGGATGAAGGCCGCCATCCCGCCGATCGCGTGGGCGCCCCGGCGGTGGCAGGTCTGCACGAGCAGGTCGGCGTAGGCGCGCATGAACGGCACGGCCATCGTCACCTGACGTCGGTCGGGCAGGACCGCCCGGGGCTCGTCCCGGAACGTCTTGATGGCGCTGAAGATGTAGTCCCAGCGGCCGGCGTTCAGCCCGGACGCGTGGTCGCGCAGCTCCCACAGGATCTCGTCCATCTCGAACGCCGCGTGGATCGTCTCGATGAGGACCGTGGCGCGGACGGAGCCGTGCGGCAGGCCGAGGCGCTCCTGGGCGTGGACGAAGACGTCGTTCCACAGCCGTGCCTCGTCGCGGCCCTGGAGCTTCGCCAGGTAGAGCCACGGTCCGAGGCCCTGGTCGAGCAGCTCGCGGCCGTTCGCGAACAGGTGGAGACCCGCGTCGAACAGGCTCGCCGAGATCGGCTCGCCGTCGACGTGGACGTGGCGCTCCTCCAGGTGCCAGCCTCGCGGCCGGACGAGCAGGCGGGCCGTCACCTGCCCGGTGCGGTACTCCCTTCCCTCCGGGCTCGTGAAGCGCAGGGTCCGTCGCACCGCGTCCTGGAGGTTCACCTGGCCCGCGACGACGTTCTCCCAGGTCGGCGAGAGCGCGTCCTCGAGGTCGGCCATGAACACGAGCGCGCCCGAGTTGAGCGCGTTGATCATCATCTTCCGTTCCGCGGGGCCCGTGATCTCGGTCCGCCGGTCCTCCAGCGGGGCGGGGGTGGCGGCGACGCGCCAGTCGGCGCGACGGAGGTCGGCCGTCTCCGCGGGGAAGTCGAGACGGGCCCCGGCGGCGATCGCCGCCTGGCGCTCCTCGCGGGCCGCGAGCAGCGCGCGGCGCCGCGGCTCGAACGCGCGGTGGAGCTCGGCCAGGAACACCCGTGCCGCGTCGTCGAGCACGCGGTCGGCGCCGGGCACGTCCGGCCGGGTGATCGTCACCGCCGTCTCGCCCTGCGTCGCCACCGCGCCCTCCCTTTCCCGTTGCCGCCCGCCGGGCCGCAGCATAGGAGCCGGTCGCACGGCCGCTCGCGGGCGGAGCGCTCTGGCTACACTCCCGCCGCGGCGTGCAGTTCATCCGACCCACCACCTGGTCCGAGGCGCTACAGGCCAAGGCCGACCACCCGGAAGCCTGGCCGGTGGCCGGCGGCACCGACGTGCTGGTGGAGCTGAACTTCGACCGCCGCCGCCCCGAGGCGGTCCTCGACCTGTCGAGCGTCGGCGAGCTCCGTCCGTGGACGCGCGAGGACGACCACGTCCGCCTCGGCGCAGGGACGACCTACACCGACGTGCTCCGCGATCTCCCCGACCTGCTGCCCGGGCTGACGGTCGCCTCGCGGGGCGTGGGATCACCGCAGATCCGGAATCGCGGCACCGTCGCGGGCAACCTGGGCTCCGCCTCGCCCGCGGGCGACGCGCACCCGCCGCTCCTGGCCTCGGGCGCCGAGGTCGAGGTGGCGTCCGTCCGCGGCCCGCGCCGGATCGCGATCGACGACTTCTACCTCGGCGTCAAGCGCAACGCGCTCGAGCCGGACGAGCTGATCGCGGCGATCCGCGTGCCGGTCGCCCCGGGGCCGCAGCAGTACGCCAAGATCGGCACCCGCAACGCCATGGTGATCGCCGTCTGCTCGTTCGCGGTGGCCCTCGACCCGGTCCGGCGCCGCGTCGGCACGGGGATCGGCTCGGCCGCGCCGACGCCCCGACGCGCCGTCGAGGCCGAGGGGTTCCTGACCGAGCGGCTCGACGGGCGCGGCCTCTGGGAGGGCACCGGGCCGCTCGACGAGGAGACGCTGACGCGCTTCGGGGCCCTCGTCGCCGCGGCCGCGCAGCCGATCGACGACGTGCGGGGCACGGCCGCCTACCGCCGTCACGCCCTCTCGGTGCTGGCCCGCCGCACGCTGACGTGGTGCTGGGACGACCTGCGCGCGCGCCGCGAGGCGGCCTGACCGGTGCGGGTCACGCTCACCGTCAACGGCGCGCGCCGTGAGGCCGACGGCGTCTGGGAGGGCGAGAGCCTGCTCTACGTCCTGCGGGAGCGGCTCGCGCTCCCGGGCGCGAAGAACGCCTGTGAGCAGGGCGAGTGCGGCTCCTGCTCCGTCTACCTGGACGGCACGCTCGTGTGCGCGTGCCTCGTGCTCGCGGGGCAGGCGGAAGGTCGTGACGTCGTCACGGTCGAGGGACTTCGGTCCGACGGGGAGGCGCTGAGTCCCGTGCAGGAGGCGTTCCTCGAGGCGGGCGCGGTCCAGTGCGGCTTCTGCACCCCGGGCCTCGTGGTGGCGGTCGACGACCTCCTGCGCCGGATCCCGACGCCGTCCGACGCGCAGATCCGCGAGGCGCTCGCCGGGAACCTCTGCCGCTGCACCGGCTACGAGAAGATCCTCGACGCCGTCCGTCTGGCCTCGACGCGGGGGCCCGGCGCCCTCCCGGCCGAACCGGAGGCGGGCCTGTGACCGCCGGACGGCTCGTCGTCGAGGGCTGCGCCCTGGCCACCGTCGACGGGGCCGGCACGGAGCACCGCTCGGGCCATCTCGTGGTCGAGGACGGTCGGATCACCGCCGTCGGGCCGGGGACGTGGACGCCGCCGGACGACGCGGTCGAGACACGGCGCATCGACGGCCGCGGCTGTCTGGCCGTCCCGGGGCTCGTCAACTGCCACCACCACCTCTACCAGTGGGCCACCCGCGGGCTCGTCCAGCAGGGCAACCTGTTCGAGTGGCTGACGGACCTCTACCCGGTCTGGGCCCGGATCGACGAGCCGGTCGTCCACGCCGCCGCCCGCGCGGGCCTCGCCTCGCTGGCCCTCTCGGGCTGCACCCTCTCGACCGACCACCACTACGTCTTCCCGGACGAGGCGGGCGACCTGCTGGGCGCCGAGATCGAGGCCGCGCGCAGCGTGGGCCTGCGCTTCCATCCCTGCCGCGGCTCGATGGACCTCGGGCGCAGGCACGGCGGCCTGCCACCCGACACGGTGATCCAGGACCGCGACGTCATCCTCCGCGAGACCGACGAGGCGATCACGCGGCACCACGACCCCTCGCCTGACGCGATGCTGCAGATCGCGGTCGCGCCGTGCACGGCGTTCACCGTGTCCGGCGAGCTCCTGCGGGAGTCGGCCGAGCTGGCCCGCCGGCGCGGCGTCCGGCTCCACACGCACCTGGCGGAGACCGTCGAGGAGGAGGCGTACTGCCTCGAGCGCTTCGGCGTGCGGCCGCTCGAGTACCTGGCCGAGCTCGGCTGGCTGGGTGACGACGTCTGGTTCGCGCACTGCATCCACCTCGACGACGGCGAGGTGGGGCGGCTCGGCGCCACCGGCTCGGGGGTGGCCCACTGCCCGACCTCGAACGCGCGGCTCGGCGCGGGCACGGCACCGATCGCCGCGCTGCTCGCGGCCGGCTCGCCGGTCGGCCTGGGGGTGGACGGCTCGGCCTCGAACGAGGACGGGCGGCTCGACACCGAGGTGCGGAACGCCCTGCGCGTGGCGCGGCTCCTCGACGACGCGAAGGCCATGACCGCCCGGCAGGCGCTCGCCCTCGGCACGATCCACGGCGCCCGCTGCCTCGGCCGCGCCGACGACCTCGGCTCGCTCGAGCCGGGCAAGCTGGCCGACGTGGCGCTCTGGCGACTCGACGGCCTCGGGCACGCCGGGATCGCCGACCCGGTCGCCGCGCTGGTGCTCGGACCGCCCGCGCCGCTCGAGCTGCTGCTCGTCGGCGGGCGGCCCGTGGTGGAGCGCGGCGAGCTGCGCACCGCCTCCGAGGACGACATCGCGCGCCAGGCGGCGCGCGCCTCCCGACGCCTGCAGGCCGCGGTCTCGGCGTGAGCGGCGCATCGGTCGGCCCCCGGGGGGAGACGCCCGTCCCGGCCCCCGTGCCGGAGACGGCGCCGACGCCGCTCGTCGTCGACGACGGCGAGCTCGTGCGCGGGCGGATCGGCGTCAGCGCGCCACGCCCGGACGGCACGCTGAAGGTGGAGGGGGCCTTCGCCTACGCCTCCGACCTGTGGGCCGAGGGGATGCTCTGGGGCGTCACGCTGCGCAGCCCGCACCCGCGCGCCCGCATCCTCACGATCGACACGTCGCCGGCGGTGGCCATGGCGGGCGTGCACGCCGTGCTGACCCACGCGGACGTGCCGGGTCGGAAGACGTACGGCCTCGAGCATCCCGACCAGCCCGTCCTGGCCTGGGAGGACGTCCGCTACGAGGGCGAGGCGGTCGCGATCGTGGCCGCCGACCACCCGGAGACGGCCCGCCGCGCCGCCCGCAGCATCGTCGTCGAGTACGAGGTGCTCGAGCCGGTCGTCGATGCGGAGTGGGCGATGACGGACGAGGCGCCGCGCCTGCACCCGTCCGGCAACCTGCTGCGCCACGTGCCGATCCGCCGCGGCGATCCGGACGCGACGGGCGACGTCGTCGTGCGGGGCACCTACGAGGTCGGCATGCAGGACCAGGCGTTCCTCGGCCCCGAGTCGGGCCTCGCCGTGCCCGACGACGAGGGCGGCGTCGACCTGTACATCGCCACCCAGTGGCTGCACGTCGACCGCGAGCAGGTCGCCGCCTCCCTCGACCTGCCGCCCGAGAAGGTGCGTCTGACCCTCTCGGGCGTCGGCGGGGCGTTCGGCGGGCGCGAGGACGTGTCGATGCAGATCCACTCGTGCCTGCTCGCGCTCCGCACGCGCCGGCCGGTGAAGATGGTCTACTCGCGCGAGGAGTCGTTCTTCGGCCACGTGCACCGCCACCCGGCCCGGCTCGAGTACGAGCACCACGCCACGCGCGACGGGCGCCTCGTCGCGGTGCGCGCCCGGATCGTCCTCGACGGCGGCGCCTACGCCTCGTCGTCGACCGCCGTCTGCTCGAACGCCGCCTGCTTCGCGGTCGGACCCTACGCGGTCGCGAACTGCCACATCGACGCCTACGTCGTCTACACGGACAACCCGCCCTGCGGGGCCATGCGCGGCTTCGGAGCGGTCCAGGCGTGCTTCGCCTACGAGAGTCAGATGGACCGGCTGGCCGCCGCGCTCGGGATGGACCCGATCGACCTCCGGCTCCGCAACGCCATGGCGACCGGCGACGAGCTGCCGACGGGGCAGCGCGTGGCCGGTCCCGCGCCCGTGGCCGAGCTGCTCGAGCGCCTCCGCGCGATGCCGCTGCCGCCGCCCGCCATGGAGGGGCCGCGTGACGTGCGGGAGCTGCCGGGCGGCGTCTCGAACGCCACGCACGGGGAGGGCGTCCGCCGCGGCGTCGGCTACGCCGTCGGCTGCAAGAACATCGGCTTCTCGGAGGGGTTCGACGACTACTCGACGGCCCACGTCCGCCTGCAGATCGCGGCCGGCACGCCGCAGGCCGACGTCCACACCGCCGCGGCGGAGGTGGGGCAGGGCCTCGTCACGATCCTCGGGCAGATCGCCCGCACGGAGCTCGGCGTCGACGACGCCGTCGTGGTCCCGTCCGACACGACCGTGGGCTCGGCGGGCTCGTCGTCCGCCTCGCGGCAGACCTGGATGACCGGCGGGGCGGTGAAGATGGCCTGTGAGGCGGTGCGGGCCGACGTCTTCTCGCGCGTCGCCGAGCGCTTCGGCCGCGACCCGACGCAGCTGCTCCTGCGTGACGGACGCGTCGTCGACGCGAGCGGCGCGCCGATCGTCGCTCTGGCCGAGCTGCTCGGTGACGACGTCGTCGAGGCCACGGCGGAGCACCACCACCGGCCGACGTTCCCGCTCGACCCCGAGACCGGTCAGGGCGACGCCCACGTGGCCTTCGCCTTCGCCGCGCACCGCGCCGTGGTGGACGTGGACGTGGAGCTCGGGCTCGTGCGCGTGGTCGAGATCGCCACGGCCCAGGACGTCGGCAAGGCCCTCAACCCGCAGGCCGTGGAGGGGCAGATCGAGGGCGGCATCGCCCAGGGCCTGGGGCTCGCGCTGATGGAGGAGATCCAGGTCCGGAACGGGCTCGTCCGGAACCCGTCGTTCACCGACTACCTGATCCCGACGGTGCTCGACATGCCGCCCGTGCGGATCGACGTGCTGGAACTCGGCGACCCCGACGGCCCGTACGGCGTGAAGGGCGTCGGGGAGCCGCCGACGATCTCCTCGACGCCCGCCGTCGTGGCCGCGGTCCGGGCGGCCAGCGGCCGGCCGCTGACGCGCGTGCCCGTGCGGCCCGACGACCTCGTCGACCCCGCCCTGCTCGAGGGCTCGCGCTGAAGGAGACGCCATGCCGGTCGCACCCGCCGAGCTGACCATCGAGTTCACCGTCGCGCCGGGGCCCGACGACGACCGGACGGCCGTGCGGGCCGCGGTCGCGGCCGCCGCCGAGTCCGGCCTGGCCCACGAGACTGGACCGGACCGGGTGGCGCTCTCGGGCGCGCACGACGCCGTCATCGGCGCCGTCGCGGGGGTCCTCGACGCCTGCGTCCGGGCCGGGGCGCGGGGCGTCGACCTGCGGATCGAGGTGCCCACGGAGGTGCGTCCGTGACGCTCGAGGAGCTCAACGAGCTCGACCGGGTCAGCTTCGCGCGCGCCGTCGGGCCGGCCTTCGAGGACGCGCCGTGGATCGCCGAGGCGGCCTGGGAGGCTCGGCCGTTCGCCTCCGTCGACGCGCTGCACGGCGCGATGTGCGCGGTGCTCGACGCGGCGCCCGACGACCGCCGGCTGCAGCTGATCGGCGGCCATCCCGACCTCGCCGGCCGGGCGGCGGTCGCCGGGCAGCTGACGCGCGAGTCGACCGCCGAGCAGGCCTCCGCGGGGCTCGACCGCCTGACCGAGGTGGAGCACCGCCGCTTCACGCGCCTGAACAACGCCTACACGGCCCGTTTCGGCTTCCCGTTCGTCATCGCGGTGCGCGACCACACCAAGGAGTCGATCCTGGCCGCCTTCGAGGAGCGCCTGGAGCACACGGCCGAGGAGGAGCGGGCGACCGCCGTCGAGCAGATCAAGGCCATCGCCCGGCACCGGCTGAGCGGGATGGTGGAGGTGCCGTGAGGGTCCCGGGGGCGGCCTACCGGATCACCTACGGCAAGGCGGGCGTGCCCGTCCACCGCGTCCACGCGCCACCGCTGCGCGGCCTCCGGGCGGTGCCCGAGTCGGCCGCCACCGGTCGTCCGAACGTCCTCTTCGCCCACGAGATCGACGTCGAGGTGTTCGGCGACAACTTCCTGCCCGCCTACACGGAGGGCGACAACTCGACCGTCGTGGCCACCGACTCGATGAAGAACTTCATCCTCCGGCTCGGGCTCGACTCCGAGGCGAGCACGCTCGAGGGCTACCTCGACGACCTCGGCCGGCGGCTGCTGGCCACCTACGCGCAGATGGAGGGCGTCCGCGTGGCGGGCCGCGAACTGCGCTTCGACGCCGTGCCCGTGCCCGACGGGGACGGGGGCTTCCGCCCGAGCGACGTCCTCTTCAGCCGCCATCCGGGCGACCACGGCGTGGCCGTCCTGCGCTTCGGGCGGGTCGGCGACGAGGTGGTGGCCGAGGACGCGCGCGGCGGACGCGCCGGGCTCGAGCTCGTCAAGATCACGGGGAGCGCGTTCACGCAGTTCGTCCGGGACGGCTGGACCACGCTGCCCGAGCGGCGCGACCGGCCGCTCTTCATCGGCCTGGACGTCGGCTGGCGCTACCTCGACCCGGCCGATGCGTCGGGTCGCGACCCGACGCGCTACGTGGCCTCCGAGCAGGTCCGGGACGTGGTGGCGGCCGTGTTCGAGGAGCTCGTCTCCGAGTCGATCCAGCACCTCGTCAACGACATGGGCGCGCGGGTGCTGGAGCGCTTCGGACAGCTCGCGGAGGTCTCGTTCGACGCCCGCAACATGACCCGCGACCCCGTGGCCGTGTCGGACACCGACGACCGCGTCCGCGTGTACTCCGACCCCTTCCCGGCCTTCGGCACGATCACCCTGACCCTGCGGCGACAGCGCACCAGGGCGTGAGCGGCCGGCTGACGACGCACGTCCTCGACACCGCCGAGGGCCGCCCGGCCGCGGGACTCGCCGTGGCGCTCCACCGGGTCGCCGAGGACGGGACGCGCGAGCTGCTCGTCGAGGCCCGGACGAACGCGGACGGGCGGCTCGACGCGCCGCTCCTCGAGGGCGAGACGCTCCGCCCGGGGGTCTACGAGCTCGTGTTCGAGGTCGGCGCGCACTTCGGGAGCCGCCGGCCGACGTCGTCGGTGCCGTTCCTCGACCGGGTCCCGGTGCGCTTCGGCGTCGCCGACGCCGAGGCGCACTACCACGTGCCGTTGCTCGTCACGCCGTGGTCCTACGCCACCTATCGCGGCAGCTGAGGACCGGGGGCGCGAACCGCGTCAGGCGGCTCGCAGCGCGCGGGCCTCGCGGTGCTCGTCCAGCGCGACGATGACCGCCTCCGGCTGGTCGTCGAGCTGGGCCAGCAGCTCGCTGGCGAGGTCGTGGATCTGGTCGCCGAGCGGCGTCTGCCAGGCGGCGGCCGCCGCGAGCTGTCGGATCTTGAGGAGGTCGCTACGCATGCTCCCTCCATCGTCCGCCGCGGCCGGACCTTGAGCGTCGCCGCACCCTGCTCTGCGGGCGCAGCGCCTCCCGGCGGCCGGCCCGTCGTCGCGCCGCCGTCAGACCTCGAGCAGCCGCTGGAACGTCACGCCCGTGCGGCCCACGCGCAAGATCGCGACCGACCCCGAGCCCGTCTCCGGGTCGAGGCCGACGGCTCCCAGCACGCCGCCGAGCGGAAAGGCGGGCAGCGCCTTCTGGAGCCCCGCGCGGGTTCCGTCGGAGGCGGCCGCCGCGTCGAGCAACCGGTCGGCGGCGTCGGCGAGCCGGGTGGCCTCCGGGACGACCCACCGCGGCACGTCGACCGAGGTCAGGTAGAGCCCGTCGACCGCGCGCCGGAGCGGCGCGGGTGGTGGGACGTGCAGCCTGCGGGGCGTCACGACGGGCACGTCGACGCCCGCCCGTCGCAGGCTGTCGAGCACCGCCCACCCGGGACCGCCCGCGTCGCTGC